>CAYRVZ010000384.1:0-2266 GCA_964427815.1 uncultured Saprospiraceae bacterium
TTCTGTTGGTGCACCGCAAATTTTGCCATAAATCGTCCTTTTTGCACCTATTTTTTTTTTTTGCTATTTTTTTCTGCCTAAAATCGGAGCACCTAAACAGGTTACGATTTCTTATTTGTTTTTATTCGTATATTTACGGTAAAATAAAACCCCATGAGAGCAACTAAAACAACCAAAGGTTTAAAGGTAAATGCCATTGCTGGCACATATGTCGTCGTACTAGGCTTTGACCTACCCCAAAAAAAATGCAAAAACTTATTAGGTTTTTCAATTCTTCGAGAGGATAAAACAGAAGGAGAATGTTACTATTTAAAAGGCACTAAGACTTTTCAACTAACCGACCCAGGTTTTCCAGCTGGCAGTCAATATAGTACTAAGAAACACCCCATCCAAGGTTTTCAATGGGCGGATTACTCCGCCAAGCCCGACCATACATACACTTACACGGTCACCGCTTTAAAGGGCACACCGTCCAACCTAAAAAAATACATCCAAACTTCTGTTACCGTACAAACGGAATCTACAACGGTTGGCAAGCATAATGTCCTATTCAATCGGGGGCTAGCTGCCTCCCAAGAATACACACGAAGATTTGGAGACTTATCTCCTGACAAAGTCCCTAATAATAAAGCGTATGAATGGCTTTCTCGCGGACTTTACGAAGGCTTAGAAGATTATATCAACTCCTGTAAACCTGGCAAGCATGCACTCAGAATATCGGCTTATGAGTTCAACTATAAGCCTTTTTTACAATTACTAAGGGACACCATCAAGAGAGGAGTTGACATCAAGATTGTTTTTGACGCAAGAAGGAAGAACCCAAGAGTTAGTAATATTAAAAATATCAAAGCCTTTAAGCTCACTCCCAATACTATCCCAAGAGCGAATGGAAAATCCTACATCTCTCACAATAAATTCATCGTAAAATTAGAAAATGGAAAACCCATTTCTGTTTGGACGGGCGGCACGAATTTTTCAAAAGGGGGTATTTTTGGCCAGTCAAATGTGGCACATATTTTTAGATACAAACAGTTGGCTAAGGATTACTTTGATTATTGGCTTGCATTGAGTCAAGATCCAAGCTCTAAAGAAATAAAAAAAATAGTAGAAGATTTAACGCCATTGCCTACCACTATAAAAAAAGGTTCTAGAGGTGTTTTTAGCCCAAGAAAAAATTTAGAAGCTTTGAAGTATTACAAAGAGACTGCCTTGAATGCCAAGCATGGTTTACTGATGACCTTTGCCTTCGGAATCAACGATCTTTTCAAAGAGGTGTATGAAAAAAGCGATGCTGATTTTAGGTTTGCACTACTAGAGAAGATGACTCGTGGTATGAAAAAAGGACCTAAAAAAACGGCGGAAGTTAAAGCCATCAAAAAGCTACGGTACAACAAAAAAAATCTTTTTGCCATTGGAAGCTTAATCAAAACAAATGAGATTGATGGCTGGGTCAAAGAAAAGTTAACAGGCTTAAATCACTATGTAAATTATGTCCACAATAAATTCATGTTGGTCGATCCATTGACTTCAAACCCTATTGTCATCACGGGGTCTGCCAATTTTAGCAATGCTTCAACTATTCGAAACGACGAAAACATGGTCGTCATCAAAGGGAACAAAGCGGTTGCGGATATTTACTTTGGGGAGTTTTTTCGGTTATACGCACACCATGCTTTTAGAGAGTCCTTAAAGTGGAGAAAGCCTGGAGTTAAACCCAAAGACCTACAAACAAGTGATTGGTGGACTAGCCACTTTGGTAAAAGCCAAAAATCAAATAAGCGTAAATATTTCGCTAGTATGGAGCTTTAGAAAGAGAGGTACGTAATTAATAAAACAAATGGCTATCTTTGTTTTTCAAATATAAATAGCAAAAGATGAAAATTTCCATTGGTGCAGATCATGCTGGATTTGAATATAAAAAGAAAGTCATCGGATTACTTACAGGAATGGGTATTTCGGTTGTTGATCACGGTACTCATGGAATAGATTCTGTTGATTACCCTGACTTTATTCATCCAGTAGCAGATGACCTATCAAATGTAGATTTTAACTTCGGGATAGTCATTTGCGGAAGCGGAAATGGTGTTGCCATCACCGCTAATAAACACCAGCACATCCGTGCAGCACTTTGCTGGAATATAGAAGTAGCCCAACTCGCTCGGTTGCATAACAATGCCAATGTCATTGCCATTCCAGCTAGATTCGTTTCCGAAAATTTAGCTTTAGAAATGGTCAAGGTCTTTTTGAAAACGAAATTTGAGGCCGG
>CAYRVZ010000385.1:0-2261 GCA_964427815.1 uncultured Saprospiraceae bacterium
AAAAAAATAGCTCGATTTTGTGATTTGTACTGTAAAAACCAATTAAAAAAGTGCCCTATTATATACACTTCCGCTACAGAAGCTACATCCATTTCAAAAATTATCCTTAGCTTCGCACAGCTAAAAAACTAGGCGATGACATTAGACGATTTTACGATAAAGGCACAAGACGCTATTAATAAAGCGCAGAGTATTGCGAAAGGATTTGACCAGCAGATGGTGGATATCCAACACCTTGTAAAGGGATTACTGGAAGTGGATCATTCTATTGTCGAATTCATCTTGAAGAAGATGGCATTGGACGAGAATAAGATCAAAGAAGGAATTGACCAGATGGTTTGGGATAGTCCAAAATCCACGACTGCTGCTAAGCAAAAATTAAGTAAAGCCGCCAACTTAGCTTTAGCGCAAGCAAAAAAAATGCTGACGGCTTTTGGCGATACCTATATTTCTAACGATCTCATTTTGATTGGTATTTTAAATACTAAAACACCTGCGGCTGATTTTTTGCGCAAGCAGGGCCTTACGGCAAAAAAGACCATTGAAACCATTAAGACCTTACGGAAAGGAAGTAAGATTAATGCGCCCTCTGCGGATGCTCATTTTAATGTACTTGAAAAATACGGCACTAACCTCAACAAAAAAGCGGAAGAAGGTCTATTAAATCCAATCATCGGTCGAGACGAAGAAATACGAAGAGTATTACATATACTTTCTCGTGAGCAAAAAAACAACCCCATTCTAGTTGGAGAAGTCGGCGTCGGAAAAGCGGCTATCATAGAAGGCATCGCTTGGCGAATTGTCAATGGTGATATCCCACCCAAGATGAGCGATAAAATTATTTATTCTTTGGACATAAGCTCCTTAGTGGCTGGCGCAAAATACAAAGGAGAGTTTGAAGAGCGGCTTAAAGCAGTCATCAACGAAGTTGTCCAATCGAATGGGAATATTATTTTATTCATTAATGATATTCATTCTATCATGCGTGCTGGAGGTGGCAACAACTCCATGAATGCCGCTAATATTTTAAAGCCTGCGCTGGCTTTAGGCAAAGTACGGACCATCGGAGCCACGACCCCCAATGACTATCAAAAATCTATTGAAAGAGACCAAGCACTTGCACGCCGTTTTCAAGTTATTGAGGTAGCAGAACCTTCGGCAGAAGAAACGCTTTCTATACTAAGAGGCATCCAAGAAAGACTAGAAAACTATCACCAAATCAAATACCAAGATGAGGCTTTTGTGGCAGCTATTCAATTATCTAGTCGATACATCACCACTCGATTTTTACCGGACAAGGCCATTGACTTAATTGATGAAGCTGGCGCAAAATTGAGGTTAGAACTAGACTCTGCGCCCGATGAAATAGACGAATTACAGCGTAAAATCCGGCAACTTTCCATTGAAAAAGAAGGACTGATGAATTCATCGGATGGCAAATCTAAAACGGAGATAACTAAAGATTTAGCTTCTGCAAAAAAAGAATTGGAAATACTTAACACTCAGTGGGAAAAAGAAAAAGAAAAAGTCAAAATAATCTTAGAAGCCAAGACCCGGATCGAAGACTTAGAATTACAAGCGACTAAAGCGGAGAAAGAGGGTAACCTGGAGCGAGTCGCTAAAATCCAATATAAAGATATTGAAGCAGAGCTAAAAAAGATAACAAAGGCAGAAAAAATACTACAGGCGATACCCCAAGGGCAACGCATGACTAGAGAGATAGTCACAGCAGAGGACATTGCAGAAATCATCGCCAATCAAACGGGTATTCCAGTCACTAGAATGATGGACAGTGAGCGAGAAAAACTGCTTCGCCTAGAAGAAGAAATAAGCAAAAAACTCATCGGACAAAAACAAGCCGTCAAAGCCGTATCTGATGCCGTCCGCCGAAATCGTTCTGGTTTGGCTGCTCCTGGGCAGCCCATTGGCACCTTTATCTTTTTGGGCCCAACAGGTGTCGGCAAGACCCAATTAGCCAAGTCGCTGGCAGAAGTATTATTTAATGATGACAAGGCTATTATTCGGTTAGACATGAGTGAATTTCAAGAAGCCCATCAAGTCTCCAGATTGATAGGCGCTCCTCCAGGATATGTGGGTTATGATGAAGGGGGGCAATTGACGGAGGCGGTGCGCCGTCAGCCTTATGCCATTGTCCTATTGGATGAGATAGAAAAAGCACATGGTGATGTTTATAATTTGTTGTTGCAAGTATTAGATGATGGGCGGTTAACGGATAATAAGGGACGTGTGGCGAATTTTGG
>CAYRVZ010000386.1:0-2258 GCA_964427815.1 uncultured Saprospiraceae bacterium
GTCCACTCCGAAAAATCAATAGGCTTTTTTGTTTGATGCTGAGAGCCGAATTTTAACAGTGGTTTTGCCTGGTTTCAGTTGAACGATTGCGCAATTGAACAAAAATAAAACCTTTGAAAAGTCAATCAATCCCGTAGTGTTACGAGAATACAAAGCATGAAAAAATTACCAATAGGCATACAGACATTTAGTAAAATTATCGAAGGCGATTTCGTCTATATCGACAAAACAAAACATGCCTATGATCTCTTGACCAATAGTGGTGGCGTTTACTTCCTATCCCGTCCCCGCCGATTTGGTAAAAGCCTATTTCTCGATACCCTAAAAAGCATCTTTGAAGGTAGAAAAGAACTCTTCAAAGGATTGTACATCGAAGACAAATGGGATTTTGAAGATAAGTATCCCGTTTTGAAAATAAGTTTTGGGAGTGGAGTCGGGAATACGAAGGAGAGTTTTGAGCGTGACTTAGGAGGAATACTAAAAGATGTTCAACAGTATTTAAAACTGGAATGTGAATCAGGATTGACAAGAAAAGCATGTTTCAAACATCTCATCCAATCCGCTTACGCCAAATACAATAAAAAAGTAGTCATTCTAATTGATGAATACGATAAACCGATTTTAGATAGTATTACGGACACCAAAGTCGCAGAGCTCATGCGCAACGAACTGCGAGAGTTTTATTCCGTCATCAAAGAAAATGATCAATATATTCGCCTAGTCTTTCTTACAGGCGTATCCAAATTTTCAAAGATGAGTCTTTTCAGTGGGCTGAACAATCTAGAAGATATTACCTTGCGGAAAAAATATAGCACCATCTGTGGTTACACTCAAAGTGAATTAGAAGCCTCTTTTTCCGATAGATTAGACGGAGTAGATTTAGAAGAAGTAAAAAAATGGTACAACGGATATAATTATCTAGGAGATAAGGTCTATAATCCATTTGATATTCTCTTGTTCTTTTCAAGCAATTGTGAATTTAAAAACTACTGGTGGAGCACAGGAAATCCGAAGTTTTTAGTGGATATATTGCAAATGAAGGATTATTCTATCCCCGATGTTGTAAATTTTGAAGCAACAGATGAAGTGTTAGATAGTTTTGACGTGGATACAATCCATCTAGAAGCTTTACTTTGGCAAACAGGATATTTGACAATCAAAGAAAAATACAGAGAAAGAAATAGAATAAAATATAAATTAGGAGTGCCAAATCTTGAAATCCAATTTTCTCTGAATGAGTTTTTTATAGATACATTGACAGATCAAAGAACTCAGAAAATTCATTTTCAAGACAACTTGTGGGATGTTTTTGAAAAAGGTAATTTAGACCAATTAGAAAAAGAACTGTTTAAAATTTTCGCAGGAATCCCATACCACAACTTTACCAACAACAAAATAGCCCACTACGAAGGATATTATGCCAGTATAATTTACGCCTATTTTGCCAGTCTAGGACTAGAAACCATAGCAGAAGATACCACCAATAAAGGGCGTGTGGATATGACCCTACGTATGAATAGGCGTACCTATGTCTTTGAATTCAAACTTTCCGAAGAAGCAACCAATAATCCTATGCAACAAATCAAGGAGCGTAAATATTACGAAAAATATCTAGATTCCAAGGAAATATACTTGATTGGCATTGAATTTAGTCGTTCAGAACGAAATATTATTAATTTTGCTTGGGAGCGGTATGAGCATCATTAAAAATTTCGGAATAGTGTTCCTAAATTTACTTAAATTCAAAGCTTGACCAAAGGGTGAATACCCAAATTGTGGGATGGTCAAACAGCTCCTAGGATTGTTGATGCGCTTATTAAGCTATTCGCTTGATTTATTTTTTGCTAAAAATAGTAATTTTTAGTTGTGCCTGAAAAATTAATAGTAATTTTCAGGGGCCTACCAGAAAAATTTGTATTTTTGCCTTATGTACATAAAAAGACAGATAGAGAAGAACATTTTGGCGCATATTACTAGCGAAAAGGATATATTGGTCGTATATGGTGCACGTCAGGTTGGAAAGTCAACAATGCTGAACAAGGTATTGGATGAGCTAAACCTAAAAACGTTAAGGATTAATGGAGAAGAGTTTCGTTATCAGCGAGTTAAGTCATATTTTTAATACTTACGAATTAAAGGAGTTTGTGAAGTCTTACCTTGTTCTGGGTGGCTTATCCTAGATTGATGAATTTTTCCGAAAGGAAGAAAAAAATAAGAGCTCTTGACGAAATGGCTTCTTCTTATCTTTACAAAGATGT
>CAYRVZ010000387.1:0-2256 GCA_964427815.1 uncultured Saprospiraceae bacterium
CAGGACGGGGTCACATGCCGATTTGTTCCGATAGTTCTGAAAAAAAGAGTTATATCTTACCATAAAGATACTTATTACGATTATTATGGTAATAATACTAATAAGTATAAATCTACTTACTACCATTACTGATATTTCAATGCTTTTTGCACTTGTAATCGTGTAAATACTTAATACAATAAATATAATTTAAACCATAAATAGAGAATCCCATGAAAATAGTTGTATGGAATTTGAAGGGAGGGCAGGGGAAAACCGTGCTTTCCGTGGCAATAGCAATGCTTACAGATATGTATGTCGTCACAAACGACGTTCACAGCCCCATAGACGAGGTTCTAGGGGAGGATAAGGCGCTTCGTCTAGGAATGCGTGATAAACTTCCTGAAGTCCCAGACAGCGTCAACCTTATTTATGATTTTGGGGGTTACCCCGATGCTCGAATTATTGAGGCCGCCAAACAAGCCGACTGTATTTTCATTCCAATAATCTATGAATCACCGCTGGAAATGCAGGTCACAATCAACGCCATTGCAGAAATAGAAAAATACAATTCAAATATTGTAATTGTATTGAACAAGGCAAAGGCTGGCGACTACGAGAGAGCAAAAGAAGTTTTTGCGCAGTTCGACTATGAATATCCCTTAATGGAAGTGAAAAAATCAACTGTGTTTTCCCGCTCTATCGAAAAGAAAAAATCATTGCAGGAGCTGGTCGATGAAAATCCACTCTTCAGCTTTCATTATTCTAAACCGCTTGAGCAGGTGAGAGCCTTGCTAAAACTTATTTCTTAACTTCGGAGGACATGAATATGACACAGGCAGAAAAAGCATTCTCCTTTAAAAAAAATACCGACATTGAAGCGTTGCCTCATGCTGTCCCGCAAGAGACCACTACTGCAAAACCCGCTCTAAAAGCAGGGCGAAAACCGCGTCTTAAAAATACCAAAACGGATAAGCAAGTGAGTGCTTATCTTTCACAAGATGAATGGAAAGCATTTGAGCAAAAGCTTGATGGTCGCACTACCTCAAAAGTGATGCGCAACCTTATTCTAGAACATATCAAAAATGGCTAAATCAAAAAATCAGTTGGAGGTCAAAGAGGGTAGGGGGTTTGTTAGAACCCCCGTTCAGCTTGAACTTTTTGGCTCAACAAGGCAGCTAAACTTATCCAAAACATACGTGAGTATTCCAAAGGAAGTCTCACCCAAAGACCCTATGATTCATTGGGAAAGTAAAAATATTGCCCTTCCAATTGAAAAGGCATTTAGCGTTGATGGTGAAACAGGATTAGCCACACACATTTCCGAGATCAAACCCGCCAATATTAAAAATCCGAAGACGGGTATCTATAAATCATATTTTCCACACTTTAGAGAACTGAAACTTGAAAATGCCCTCATATCTTTGATTTCTAAATTCTGGCAAAGCGTTAGCTACCACGGAGAGGGGCAGGGCGGCTCTGTCTACAGAATTGAGCTAACAATTTATCAGATTCAAAAAGAAATCATCGACGCCATGAACCTGCAAGATGGGACAGATAAAAAGGTGAATGATTGCCCGTTCAACACTACGTCCGTCAGAGAGGGATTAGCAGTCCTTAAAGAAACGACCTATGTTGTCCGAGATGCTGAAACAGGAAAACAAAGCTACTCATTCAATAGAATTAAAGATTTTTTCATAAATGAAGATAACGGAAAAGTCCTTATAGAAATTGGGACTATGGTTTCCGAATACATTAGTCGCGGGGATTGGAATGTTGCAGATTCCACCAGTATTTTGGCATCAAGTAACTACTATACGATGAAGTTGCGAATGCACCTTAACTTGTATTTCCGTTTTGCTAAGCGTGGAGCTTTCTATAATATTTCAATGGCTCGATTGATTGAGAAGATTGATTTTCGTGAATATCCGACAAAACGCATGACAATGTTCAAGCTGGTTAAACTTATTGAAAGCCTACATGAAGTCAGAGAAGTTGTTTCAATCCCCAAAAAGGACGGGCGAAAAATCGTTGGGGCTGTATTCCATATTTTTCCTTCAGATAGTTTTATTCAATCAATGATTGAAGCGAATAAACTACACAAAAGAACTCAAAACGCCTTGATAGAGAACGACCTCCAAAAAGCACTTATTGAACCTCTCGAAAGTGATTTTGTTAGTGTCACTGAATACCACGAAGCCAAAAGAAAATACGACATAGCTAAGGGTAAGATTTTACACGCCCGTTTACACAGCAACTAATTTCCTATGAGAACCC
>CAYRVZ010000388.1:0-2249 GCA_964427815.1 uncultured Saprospiraceae bacterium
ATTGTATTATCAAGAGAATAAACAAAAAGGGAGCCGATATTTCGTAAATGTGGCAGGCATGTTTTATGATGGGTATATCGTCAAAGCAACCACCCTAAGAAAAACACCAATAACTTCTTCATTCCAATATCTTGGACTAATTCTAAAATATCTTTTCAAATACAAACCTCCAAAAGGAATCATTAAATGGAATGAGGGCAAAGAAATTGATGCCTACTATACTGCTAATATTGGAATTGCCAAATATTCTGGTGGAGGCATGAGTTTTGTCCCGCATGCTGACCCTTTCGGAAAAACTTTTGCAGTTACGCTTGCAAAAAAAATGCACCCCATTCGTGTGCTTTTCTCTACGCCTTACTTTTATAACGGCAAAGTGGAGAATCACAGCAAAATTACTTGCTTCCAAACAGCCAATATTTCAATTGAACCAGTTGATATGGAGATTTTAGTTGAAGTAGATGGAGAGTTTTTGGGGAGCGCACCCTGTCATGTAGAACTAATTTCAGAAGCTTTTTGGCTGGTTTGCTAGCCGCTAGTCGATTTTTTCCGAAACTTAGTAGTAAAATCATGGTATAAATAAACGCTAATTCCCCAAAAGTGCGTTACTTTGTAAAAAATATAAACTGTGACTATACTCATTGCGCTCATCTTATTCTATTTGCTGACAAGCTTTACCCTCGCGAAATTATTCGAGAAGGCTGGTGTTGATAAATCTAAAGCTTGGATACCTGGGCTGAATTTTGTTACTTGGGCAAAAGTTATAGGACGATCGCCTTTGTATGCGCTTTGGCTATTAGTGCCGATTGTTAATATCTTTGTCTACGCAGGCATGGCAGTGGACTTGGTTCGTTCTTTTGGACGTTATACTTTTTGGGATAGCTTTCAAGCCGTGATTGCTACCCCATTCATTTTTAACTCAATCGGAAAGAACGAAAAAGACAAGTACCTTGGGCCTGGCTACAAATTAGAAAAGGAATATAAAGATAAGATGCTAGCAGCCCAAAAATCGGGTGACAAAGCGACCTATCAAAAAATGCTTAGAACGAGTCCTTACGAAAAAAATGGAGCAAGAGAATGGGCGGAGTCTATCATTTTTGCCGTATTTGCTGCTGCTTTTATTCGTATGTTTTTAATTGAAGCGTATGTGATTCCGACTCCATCTATGGAGGGCTCTTTATTGGTGGGGGATTATCTTTTTGTAAGTAAAGCGCATTATGGTATCCGACCTCCTATGACCGTACTGCAAATCCCGCTGTTACACAATAGACTGCCTTTTATTAATCGGGAGTCTTATGTCACTAATCCAAGCTTAGACTACCACAGAATGAAAGGTGTGGAAAAAGTAGAAAGAAACAAACCAGTAGTATTCAACTACCCAGAAGGTGATAGTGTATATGTCATACCAGGGCGTACATTTAGTATCTATCATTACAGGAGAACACACACAAAGCCGCCATCAAGGTGGCCATTGACTGTTAGACCAATTGACAAAAGAGATCATTACATCAAACGATGTGTAGCAGGTCCTGGAGATACGCTCCAGATTAAAGATCGACAGCTTTACATTGATGGGGAAGCCGTGGTAAATCCAGAAAAAATGCAATTCAACTATAAAGTAGTTTCGGCAGGAGCTCCTATTAACGATAAAGCCCTCAAAGCCATGGGCGTAAAAAAAATACCACGTACCGCCAATTACTACTCCTTAAATGAAGAACAAGTAAAAAAAATAAAGAGCCTAAGCCCCGATATCTTGGTGCAAATCATCGAAAATCAACCAAATCCATCCCTCTTTCCGCATGATCCTAATATAATGAGAGACTGGACAATTGATAATTACGGTCCTTTGACCGTTCCCCGTAAGGGAATGACCGTTCCCCTAAATGATTATACAATGGCCATGTATCAACGCTGCATACGGGTATATGAAAATAACAAATTAGTCAAAAAATCCGATGGGTACCACCTCAATGGAGAAAAAGTAACTAGCTATACTTTTAAGATGGACTACTATTGGATGATGGGAGATAACCGCCACATGTCTGAAGATGCTAGATTTTGGGGCTTTGTTCCAGAGGATCATGTCGTTGGCAAGCCATTATTTATTTGGATGTCTGTAGGAGATGGCATCCGCTGGAATCGATTATTCAAATCTGCCTCCAAATAATTGGCGGTTCTTGGTTGAACCGGTTTGCCTGTTGGGGCGTTGCAATGCAATGCCCCAAGAAACTGGCTTTTTTGTGGAGAATACC
>CAYRVZ010000389.1:0-2232 GCA_964427815.1 uncultured Saprospiraceae bacterium
AATTCTGAAGTAATTCGATTTTGTATTATAAATGTGGGTGTCTAATAACTTTTAACAACCTTTATATTTTCGAAGGCATTTTTTCGAGTATGAAATTAATTAGGGCGCGTGTTTTTGCTGGCATAAACTCTTTTTCAGGGTAAACAATATACATGGGTAGCCCCCCAATTGCTTGGTAGTTAGGCAATACAGGAATCAACTTTCCTTGCTTAATGGTCTCACCTAGAAGGTCTTTATCGATCAATAATACGCCTGTATGTTTAATTGCTGCAGATACCAGTGCACTGGGGTCGTTGATTGACAGTGGACCAGAGACTAAGACGCTTTCTTCTCCTTTGTCACTGGTAAATGTCCAAGTGTTCATCGTCCATTTTAGATTTTGATAAAACAAGCAACGGTGGTGTACTAAATCACTGGGTGCTTCTAGCGGGGGAGAGTTCTTTAAGTATTCTGGACTAGCGCAAAGTAACCAAGACAAGTCTCCCAGTTTACGTGCGATTAGCGTTGAATCGGGCAAGTGACCAACTCGAATAGAGATATCAACGTTTTCGGCAACCATGTCGACAAAACGATCTTCTAATTGTAAGTTTATTCTTAAATTTGGGTGATGTGCTAAAAATTGGGTAATGATTGGTAATAGGTGAGTACGTCCTTGGGCACTCGCGCAAGAAACTTTGATTTCACCTTCCATATCAGATTGGTGATCTTCACTAATATGTTCTATTGCTTGAAGCGCTAATTCGACTTTATGTGCTTCTTTGAGAACTTGTAATCCTACGTTTGTGAGTACTAATTTTCGGGTAGTCCGGTTGAATAATCTTGAGCCAATTGTCTTCTCTAGAGCGGCTAATTGTTTACTAACAGATGATCGACTCATGTTAAGTAACTGAGCTGCTGCTGATAGGCTACCGAGCCTATTTATTTGAGAAAAGAGAACCAATCCCTTTGTATTTACATTTTTAAGTGCCATTAGTTAGTTTATTGTTTCTAAATTAGAAACAATGTAGTTCAAAAAATAGCTCTAATCAAGGTGTAAATTAAAGCGTACCATTAGTTTTCTTAAATTAATCAGGTAACAATTAGTATGAACAAACTAATGACAGCAGTTCAAATAAATGACTATGGGGATCGAAGTGTTTTGGCGTTGAATAATGAGGTTGAAATTCCTACACCTGCAGAAAATGAGGTCTTGATCAAAGTAAAGTCTGCAGCGGTTAACCCAGTGGATTGGAAAATTCGTGAGGGTTATTTGCAGGCTATGTTAAACCATGAGCTACCCTTAACATTGGGCTGGGACGTATCTGGAGAGATTGTCGCAACCGGCGATCAAGTCACAGATCTTAAGCTAGGTGATGCTGTATATAGCCGTCCAAATATTGCAAAAAATGGCAGCTATGCTGAATACATCACGGTTGTTAGTAGTGAGGTAGCCATTAAACCTAAATCACTTAGTTGGCAAGAAGCCGCTGGTGTGCCATTAGCGGCACTAACGGCGTGGCAGGTATTGTATGAATTTGCTAATTTAAAAGCAGGTGATCGCGTGTTGATTCATGCAGGCTCGGGCGCTGTAGGACAGTTCGCGATTCAGTTAGCAAAACTACGCGGGGCTTATGTTTATACGACTACCTCATCAAAAAATACCAACTTGGTATTAGGTTTAGGCGCAGATGAGGTGATTAATTATCATGAAGAAGATTTTTCCGAGTTGAAAAATATTGATGTGGTTTTCGATACGATTGGTGGAGATACGCTTGCAAATAGCTGGAAAACGTTAAAGGATGGAGGTTGCTTAGTCTCTATTATTGAAGAACCAGATGAAACAATTGCTTCAGAATATGGTGTTTCTGCCTATTTTTGTTTTGTACAACCCAGTCGTGAACAACTTAACAAACTAGCCGAACTTGCCGATGCGGGTCAATTAAAAGTGAGTATAGATAGTGAATTTGAGCTGGATGAAGTTGTAAAAGCACATGAACGAAGTGAGTCTGGTCGCGCACAAGGAAAAATTATTATTAATGTGTCAAAATAAGAGTTTAGTAGGTGGGTCGGGCTATATAAACAGCTTTACCCACATTAAGGAAACTCTGAACAACCTAGTTGAATTCTGCGAGCTTACAAGGCATCAAGTCCTAGGCGTATTTTTTGAGAATGGATACGCCTGTGGCATGGTGCAACAACCCTTCACAAAAAATAACAACAACGGAATTGATGCCTTGTAAGCTCGCCCTACGG
>CAYRVZ010000390.1:0-2220 GCA_964427815.1 uncultured Saprospiraceae bacterium
ACCTTACACTTGACTTCAAAAGTAGTGCAAGGAATTGCCTGCTTTGATGGATTTGAGGAGCATTGGGTCGTTGAAGATAATCTTGTCATTCTGGAGCATCCACACGGAATTGCCCTTTTTGGTGCAAACCAATGTCAGGTCAAAAACAATAGAATAATTCCCAACCCGTTTAACCAATATAAAGAAGCATGGGAATCAAAACCCTGGATTATGATAGCCAGTCATAAAGACGGACGACCTAGCCTTAATAATTTGATAACCAATAACTTAACGAGTGTTTTAAAAATTACAGACAGCACAGCAACTCAATCAGGCAACATCCTAATACCTCAAGAACCGACCCAGATATTTGTTGATTACAATCAATGGATTTTTACTACAAAATAAGCATAAAATGAAATACCTCCTTACCCTTTTAATTTGTGTTACTCTTTCGTTATTTGCGCAAGCTCAAGAAACTTTTCCTATTTCTCCTATCGGAAAGCAACGCGTCTTTGTGGGTGCTAAGATTACCACTACCCTTTCGGCTGTTAATCATGACCTAACCAATATCTCGTTAATCAGTATTGACTTACCTCCTTTTGGACATTTTCAAGACTTGGGGAAGGGATTTGGTCAATTTACATTTGAGCCAGATGCTGGGGACATCGGTACATACGAAGTGACCCTACAAGCTACAGGTGCGAGCACCATCTCCGCCACTACATTTCAAGTAACAGTAGAGGCGCTACCCAATGGAAATCAGTATTATGTAGATCCTGTGAACGGCGACAACAGCAATCCAGGTACATCGACTGCGCCTTGGAAAACTTTACAAGAAGTATTTCAAACCGGAAAAAATATTAAAGCCAATGATGTTCTTTTCTTAAGGAGCGGCAATCATAAAGACCCTGTCGTTAACCAGATAGAAGTAGGCAATGCCTATATTCTTGCGGAAAAAGGGGCTTCGCCTATGTTTGAAAAATTAAATTTTTACTTAGCCAAAAACTGGGTCCTTTCGGGGGTACAAATATCCCCTGAAGCAAACAACACGACTAGCAAAGGAAATTATGTGCGAATCCAATCCAATTGTTCTAATATTACTATTGAAAACTGCGAAATTTATGGCACTTCTGATGTGATGAATTGGACAACCGTTCAAGATTGGTATGACCATGCTGGAGATGGTATTTTAATTGAAGGACTTGACTGTTCTATTCGTAATAATTACATTCATAATATTTACTTTGGCCTTACAGCAAAAGGTAGCGGACACGAGGTTGCTTTTAATTTGATGGATAACTATGGAGCCGATGGCTTTAGAGGACTAGGCAATGATTGTAAATATTTGTATAACCGCATACAAAATGCGTTAGTCGATGACTATGCCACAGGCAACCATGATGATGGTTTTCAAAGTTGGGCGACTAATGGACCTGTTAAAAATGTACTCCTAAAAGGGAACCAAATCTTTAGTCATACTGACCCTTCTCTTCCTTTAAAAACTTCTGTATTGCAAGGCTTAGTCAACTTTGACGGATTCTCCGAAAACTGGGTAGTGGAAGATAATTTGGTTGCCATTGACCATCCACATGGACTTACATTATTAGGGGCTAAAAATTGTAAAGTCGTTAATAACACCGTGATTAACAACCCTTTAGAACTATTCCCTTATGGTAATCCTCCTTGGATTAGAATTGGAGCACACAAAAATGGAGCAAAAAGTACAGGTAATTTAAACCGTAACAATCTCATGGCTTTTAATTATTTAGATGGCAACCCATCTACTTTTGACCATAATCTGATAGCCAATAATGACGCTTATTTTGTTAATTATGCACATTGGAATTTTCATCTCAAAGCCCAATCTGCTCCTATCAATGGCGGTACGAAAGAAGACGGTTCCACATTAGATAATGCGCAACATATTAGAGCAGATAGTTTTCCTGATGTTGGTTGTTATGAGTATCTAGCAAGTACCTTTGATTTTCATCCTCCTAACCCCATTAGTGATTTAATGGTCATTAGCCAGACGGCTTCTACCATACAGCTAGCATGGACTGTACCCGACGATAATATTAAAATTAAAAATTATTATTTCAAGGTTAAGGACCAAACCATCGTAACAGATTCCACGCAAGTAATCATTAAAGGCCTTTTTCCGAATGAGACATACACTATTAATTATTACACGGAGGATTTAGCCGGTTTATTCTCTGCTCATAATAATCTAGAGATCAC
>CAYRVZ010000391.1:0-2213 GCA_964427815.1 uncultured Saprospiraceae bacterium
ATATATCTTGCACTCACTTGGTTCTTTGCAAGACCTAATATCAATTCCTTTTTGATGGCTTCGGCAGAAATTGTTGAAAAACAGAAATTGTGTTGATTGGTTTGCCATTTGAGCAAGAAGGGAAAACAAAATTTAGAGCTTTTCATCTATATTCTATGAAGCCATACAAGAAGGCTTTATTATGGATGTTTTGCAAAATTATACCACTTATCAAAGTTATTATGCCTTAATCAAGAAAATTGAAGACTATCCAGAGTATGACAAAAAAAGAGCACAAAAGAAATTAAAATCATACATAGAAGCACACGAACACGCCATAAAAAAGAAAACCAAAGTATCGACAGATTTATCTAGCCCGAAAACCTCAGACCCACTTCCAACTATAGTTGCAAAACACACGTAGGAACATACTACTCAACCAAAAATCCTTCAACTAGAACTAGGGCCCCCATGCGCAGCGAAGCATAGTAATATCCGTTTGGCCATTTTTGATTGATGGTAAATGAGTTGCTCCCTTTTGCTAATAGACCTAGATTTTTTGTGTATATCCAATGCCCTTGAGTATCATAAATGTCAAGAAAGCTGTTTATACTATTGTTGGAAAGTATGTTAAAAGACAACTGATTGTTATGAAGGATTGTAGGCGTTATTTTGAATTGTTTTTTGGTGAGCTGTATAGCAACGATGCGTGAATACGTGTACTGTCCATCCTCATCCAATTGTTTATAACGATAGTAATTGCTTGCCGAAGGATTGGGGTCGATTACTTGATATTTTTTGCTAGCAGTATTCGAGCGGCTAGCCCAAATAAAATCTATTTTTTGAAAATTTAAACTTTCGTCGCTTCGTTCTATTTCAAAACCCATGTTGTTGACTTCGGTAGCAGTAACCCATTCTAATAGGACCTGATTATTAAAAATAGAGGCCGTCAGCGGATGCAAAATATGGACAGGTAATGGAGTCGTAGGAGTCACAAATTTTGACAAGATCTTAACATAACTCGCTTGATAGCCATTAGCTGGTTCTGTGATTTCCCATGAATTCTCTGGAAAGCCTGTATTCCAATCCTTATAGGACTTTTCAGCAGGTTGGTTCTCTGGGGGAGAAAGGGTGGTAGGCGTTGTTGGGTCAAAATATGGATTGGGTCCACCTGGCACAAAGCCGGGTGCAGGGTTGGTATCTAACGGACTGCCATCTGCAAACCAAGCATGATATATTTCAGAGCAAGACTTAGAAGATCCATAGGCGTTCATGTTGGATAGATATACTAAGTTTTGGGGATTAACTCCATGTAAATAATGAACATAATTGATAGCAGCGTCTTCATAAGTCGCATCCATGCCTAGATCAACTTCATGCGTGATCATATTATAAAAGAGTAATGCCGAATTTGCTTTTACGCGGTTGCTGCCCCAGACATAGTCTTCTTCCTTGAGATAAGCGCGATATGGAGAAGAAAAAACTTGATAAGCGGGTAATAACGTTGCATTATCTATTTTGACGGAGGATTTAAAATTATTTAGGATGGCGTCTTTGATCGTTGCGGTGGCATTTGCGGAAGCGGCATAATACAAAAGTGCATCTTGAAAAACGGTCTCAAAAGGATACCAATAATCCCATTGAATAGCATGAATGTCTGCATAGTGCGCATCAATATACGCCTTATAGTTAGCGGCTCCCGTTGATTCAAATAAGTAAACTGCCGCAGCAAACAGGGTAGCTGACTGTTCATATTCAGAAACTTCAGGGTTGGAACTAGAAAATCCAGCATTATCATAAACAGATATTACAGGATTGTTTTGTAACCATGTCCAAGCCAATTCCGCTTTCGTTTTTAAAGTATTTGCGAAAGCAGTCATGCCAACTGACTGATAAACAATGGCAGCATGTGCATAAATACTACAAGCGGTTCGTGTAGCCGAAGATTGTGCAGGTCCATAATACCTAGCAGCGCCATCACTGGAAGGGGGAGAAGCTTGTTGGTATTCATCAACTGAAACTTTCATCAAAACAGACCCATCGGATAATTGCATTTTTAATAACCAGTCCAATTCCCATTTTATTTCATCCAGAATATCGGGGATATTATTCCCACTTTCAGGGATATTAAGATTATCTCCCCAGATGGTGGGTTGTTCTTCATAGGCTGCAAGTAAATCATGGACAGGACCTAGCGTGTAATTGACATATTTATTATAGTCTCCAGCGTCATG
>CAYRVZ010000392.1:0-2212 GCA_964427815.1 uncultured Saprospiraceae bacterium
TTTGGAATTCAAAACTATTTTTTCCTATAAAACATCTTTTTTTCTTAGTTTTTAGGCAGAATCCCCTAAAAACAGTGTTTTTGCAGTGCTTGTGGTAATGATGTCTACTTCATTTGGCGTAAGACCTCTACTCTCTGCTAAGTGCTCCAATACATACCGCACATAACTACTTTCATTTCTTTTTCCCCGAAAGGGAGTGGGTGTCAAATAAGGTGAATCTGTCTCTAAAACCAAATGCGCTAACGGAATATTTTTTATTTCTTCTTTTAGATTTGAGTTTTTAAAGGTCAATACACCACCGACCCCTAACAAAAAGCCTAAATCAACTATTTCTTTTGCCTGATGGGCAGTGCCCGTAAAACAATGAAAAATACCCCGCAACCGGTCCTCCTTAATACTACTCACTAACTCAATCAGCACGTCAAGCGAGTCTCTAGCATGGATAATGATGGGTACGTCTAGTTCTATTGCCCATTTAGCTTGCGCCAAAAAAGCTTTAATCTGCTCCGCTTTATAGGACTTGTCCCAGTATAGGTCAATGCCAATTTCTCCGACTGCGACAAACGGACGTTCAAAAAGGTGTTTTTTGATAATGGCTAATTCCTGTTCAAAATCCTCTTTTACGCTTGTCGGGTGCAAACCCATCATCGGGTAGCAGTAACCTGGGTAATCCTTTTCCATTTGCAGCATACCTGCGATGGTACTACTATCTATATTGGGCAAAAAAACTTTCTCGACTCCTGCCGCCTTTGCACGAGCAATCATCAAGTCTCGATCGGCATCAAATTGAGTGGAGTACAAATGTGTATGTGTGTCTATCATGATTCAAAGAACGCTTTTTTTCGGAAACTGTCCAAAAATTACTTAGAACTAAATAAATTTCACAAACTTTGTCCCCGAGAACTGTTGTTAAGATGCACTTTAAATCGAAAGGGTGGCTAAAAAGAAAAAATACTATGTGGTTTGGGTGGGTGCAAAGCCAGGAGTCTATACGACTTGGGATGCGTGCAAAGCCAATATTTTTGGTTTTGAAGGCGCTAAATATAAATCGTTTCCGACTATCGCTGCGGCCGAATCCGCTTTCAAAGATAATCCTTGGAAACACATCGGCAATAAAGGGGCAAAAACGAAATCATCGGATTCTCAGCATCAAAGTATTATTAAAAATAGTATTTCCGTCGATGCGTCTTCTTTGGGTAACCCTGGCATCATGGAATATAGAGGAGTCCTGACGGACAGTAAAAAAGAAATTTTCCGTAAGGGACCTTTTCCAGATGGCAATAATAACATCGGTGAGTTTCTTGCTTTGGTTCATGGACTTGCCTTGCTAAAAAAACAGGAACACCACACATTACCCATTTACTCAGATTCAATTACGGCGATGAGCTGGGTTCGAAATAAAAAAATAAAATCCAAGCTAGAGCGAACTCCTCGCAATAAAATTATTTTTGACATGGTTCAACGAGCATTATATTGGTTGGATACGAACACCTACAAAAATCCTATCTTAAAATGGGACACACCAAATTGGGGAGAAATCCCTGCAGATTTTGGGCGAAAATAATCGCATTAGGATTTTTTTTGGCAATGCTTTTGAAAGTTTTGGTGCTAAGTCGATGACAATCAACTGAAAATCAGTTCTTCCGTATCGGCGATAGGCCGTCCGTCATAGAAAAGAAGTAACCATTGAACGAGCAACACTATGCAATTGAACAAAATAAACCAAACTCACACCAACTATCCTTTATTTTTTGCAATTTTGCGCAAGCGAATTAAAAACCCAAAAAATAAAGGGAATGGTAGAAGTAAAGGACTTGTTTAAGAAGGTGATAGCACATAGCAAAGAATATGGATTTGTATATCAATCAAGTGAGATATATGATGGATTAGCGGGGACTTATGATTACGGCCCTTTGGGTGTGGAGTTGAAAAATAACATCAAAACTTATTGGTGGAAGTCCATGGTTCAAATGCACGATAATATTGTCGGATTAGATGCAGCTATATTTATGCATCCAACGACTTGGAAAGCATCAGGGCACGTAGACGCTTTCAATGATCCGTTGGTCGATAGTAAAGTGAGCAAAAAACGGTATCGGGCAGATGTCTTAGTCGAAGACTATGTCGCTAAGATTGAAGAAAAAATTAACAAACAGGTTAAGAAAGGCATCAAACGTTTTGGTGAGGACTTCGATGAGGCTAAGTTTCGGGC
>CAYRVZ010000393.1:0-2190 GCA_964427815.1 uncultured Saprospiraceae bacterium
AAGAATTGAAAAATTCATTTCAGCTCGTGAAAAGTCACGAGCTTTTTTTATGCCCATACATCCGCTTAAAATGTCAATAATACCCTGTATTCATTGCACCTTTTACATTGACAAAAAATATTGATTCCCTTCTTCCAATTGATTGTTTGCCACCAAAACTATGATTTTAGTCTTATTTTCACTAGATTCACACATTCAAAAAAACGAACATGGAAAATAGATACAAAGAATACTGGAAAAAGAACATTAGACTACTCCTAGCCTTGCTCTCCGTTTGGTTTATGGTTTCCTTTGGATTTGGGATTTTATTTGTTGAACAACTCAACCAATTTCATATTGGCGGTGCACCTCTAGGCTTTTGGTTTGCCCAACAAGGTTCCATTATAGTCTTTGTATTTTTGATACTCATCTATGTCGTTCGAATGAGAAAAATGGATAAGGATTTTGGTGTAGATGATTAACACTTCTATCCTTTTAACAGTCAACAAAACAGAAAATCATGTCAGTAAAACTTTGGACCTACATCATTGTGGGTATTACATTCGCGCTATATATCGCCATTGCCATCTATACAAGAGCCTCTTCGACTAAAGAATTTTATGTAGCAGGTGGAGGCGTATCTCCCTTGGCGAACGGGATGGCTACTGCGGCAGATTGGATGTCAGCTGCTTCCTTTATTTCGATGGCAGGATTGATTTCTTTTTCGGGGTACGACGGTAGTGTATATCTGATGGGTTGGACTGGAGGCTATGTTCTGTTAGCCTTACTTTTAGCGCCTTACTTGCGTAAATTCGGAAAATTCACGGTACCTGATTTTATTGGTGACCGGTATTATTCCAATGTAGCTCGTTCCGTGGCAGTGCTTGCTGCTATCTTAATTTCTTTTACTTATGTAGCGGGACAGATGCGTGGTGTAGGGGTTGTATTTGCAAGATTTTTGGAAGTCCCTATTGAATTAGGTGTAGGTATCGGCATGGCAATGGTATTTTTCTATGCGGTATTAGGTGGAATGAAAGGAATAACTTATACACAAGTAGCGCAGTATGTGATATTAATATTTGCCTTTATGGTGCCCGCTTTTTTCTTATCCATGATGATGACGGGTAATATTATTCCTCAGTTTGGGTTTGTCGGAGAATCAACAGATGGGTCGGGCATGTACCTACTTGAAAAACTAGATCAATTACATACTGACTTAGGCTTTCATGAATATACAACAGGCTCAAAATCAAAAATTGATGTCTTTGCTATTACCCTCGCTTTGATGGTCGGAACTGCTGGGTTACCGCATGTAATCGTACGTTTTTTTACAGTACCCAAAGTATCAGATGCTCGTAAATCTGGTGCCTGGGCATTATTGTTTATTGCTATACTTTATACGACTGCACCTGCCATTGCAGTATTCGCAAGAACCAATCTAATTAATACCGTCAGTAATAAAGAATATGCCGAAATGCCTACGTGGTTTTCAAAATGGGAAGACACTGGACTCATTCAGTTTGAAGACAAAAACCAGGATGGCCGTATTCAATATACAGGAGAAGTATTGTCCAATGAATTAAAAATTGATAAAGACATCATGGTCTTAGCAAACCCTGAAATTGCCAATCTCCCTACTTGGGTGATAGCCCTTGTAGCGGCAGGAGGATTGGCGGCTGCGCTCTCCACGGCTGCCGGTTTGTTATTAGTTATTTCTGCCGCCATTTCACATGATTTAATCAAGAAGCAATTTAAGCCTCATCTCACGGAAAAAGAAGAGTTGCGCTGGGCTAGATTTGGTGCTTTACTAGCGGTTTTAGTGGCAGGCTATTTTGGTATTCATCCACCGGGCTTTGTGGCAGCAACGGTCGCATTAGCCTTTGGGCTAGCAGCCGCTTCATTTTTTCCAGCTATCTTTTTAGGCATCTTTGATAAGCGTATGAATAAGGAAGGCGCCATTTCTGGAATGGTGGTTGGCTTACTTTTAATGTTTGGGTATATGGCGGTATTTAAACTAGGTTGGTTTGTGGATGAAATCCCGCCAAAATCATCTTGGTTTATGGGCATTTCTCCTGAAGGCTTTGGTTCGGTGGCTATGGTCGTTAACTTTGTTATCTCCTTTGCTGTATCGAGAATGACTCCGCCTCCTCCTCAAGAAATTTTGGATTTAATCGAAAATATACGAGTCCCCAATGCAGAAGGAGATGGAGA
>CAYRVZ010000394.1:0-2130 GCA_964427815.1 uncultured Saprospiraceae bacterium
CGGTATTTGGGAAATTCCATTTTTAGTTGGGGCTGCTATTTCTCTTTTTACGTATATCGTGATTGTCAATTCCGTTAATTTGATAGACGGTATCAATGGATTAGCGGGTAGTATTGCCTCTCTTATTGCGCTTTTGTTGGGGTTGTGGTTTTTCGCGGTAGGTAATATAGGGTTTTCGGTACTAGCATTTTCGCTGCTGGGAGCAGTTCTAGGTTTTTTGAAATATAATTTTACGCCAGCTAGGATTTTTATGGGAGACACAGGCTCACTCTTGGTTGGCTTGACCCTAGCCGTTTTATCCATACATTTTATTGAGTCGAATAATGAATTGGCGGTTGGAAGCTCTTATAAATATAATAGTGTTCCAGGTATAATGGTTAGTCTATTAGTATTACCCTTGTTTGATACGATGCGGGTTTTTATTAAGCGTATGCTAAAAGGAAAGTCTCCTTTTTCAGCAGATCGCACGCACATACATCATATCATGCTAGATTTGGGGCTTTCCCATATGCAGGCAACGGGCATCTTAGTGTTGGGTACGTTAGCCTTTTTTTGCCTAGCCTTTTTGATACAAGATATTGGTACCTTATATGTCGTTTTAGTGATTGTAGGATTAGCGACCTTAGTGACCAGTTTGGTAGATGCGTACGCCAATAAGCTAAAGTCTTTTCCAAAATGATAGTCCGAATAGTAGCCGTATTTATTGGAGGAGGACTAGGGAGTATGTTTCGTTACTTTCTGGGCTTGCGCCTAAATAATAATGCTCATTTTCCTTATGGAACACTCATAGCTAATATTTTAAGCTCATTTCTGTTAGGCGTTTTATTGGCTTATTCGCTCCAGCATCCTAGCTGGAAAGAACAATATAAGTTATTTTTGATGACTGGCTTTTGCGGAGGATTCAGCACCTTCTCTACATTCTCTGGCGAAACACTTTTCTTGATGAGAAATGATCAGCTGGAATTGGCCTTTTTGTATATGAGTATTTCGCTGGTTTTAGGTGTTTTAAGCATTTATTTGGGAATGAAATTCATGTGGTTGAATTAATACTGGCGGGCTTCTTTTATCGGTAATGGTAAATAGAGCTGCTTTAACTCATATTGGGGACGACGGCAAATCTGCCTTCTCAAACTCATAGTATTTGGAATAAATATGTCATTTAATTATCTATGTAAAACACTCACTTTAAAAAAATTAGAAAGGATTGTTTTTGTGACAGGAAAAACAAACTTTTTTTTGCACAGGGTTTTTTTTGCTATGTTATTTCATTTTACTACCTTTGCTGTATTAGTAAACTTTTAAACAATCCGCAATGAAACAAATTGAGGCACTTCATGAAGTCGACAGCCTTATTCAAAATGGAAATCTTGTCAGGGCTATTGACTCTTTTTTCTCAAAGAATGCTGTTTTTCATTCGAATCTAATTGATGGTTCGCTTGATAAAGAAACCAAATTAGCACATGCTAAAACCTTCTTTGAAGGTGTTGAGTCGGCGAATCAAATTAGTTTAGTAAATTCTTGTGGACATGATAATGTTACTTATTCTGAGTTTACATTTGATATGAAAATGAAAGATGGTACAAACAAAACATGGGATGAAGTCATTCGTCGTGTTTGGAAGGGAGCTAAGATAGTGCAGGAAAAGACATTTGTTCATGCGCATTCGCATATCATGTCAACTATTCAATTGGGGCATATCGTTCCCATTAACTCCATCGTAAACAAAGCCGTTTCTGTAGAGACTATTATCGAGAAGATTGTTCCAGTTGAACGGATTGTGGAGAAAGAAGTCGAAGTTGAGGTGCTGATTGAAAAAATCATCCACCGCCCTGTAGAGCGTATTGTTGAGAAAATTGTCGATGTAGAGGTGGTCGTAGAACGTATCGTTCATCGCCCAGTGGAGAAAATTCTTGAAAAGATAGTGGAGATTGAAGTTCCAGTCGAAAAAATCATCCACAAGGTCGTGCCTATTGAAAAAATAGTAGAGAAGTACGTGGAAGTAGAAATCCCAATGGAACGGATTATAGAGGTCGCTAAGCCTATTATTACAGAAGTAAGAGTAGAGAAAGAGGTAGAGTTTACTATCGAGAAGACTGTAGAAATAGCAAAGCCAATCATCAATGAGACAAT
>CAYRVZ010000395.1:0-2062 GCA_964427815.1 uncultured Saprospiraceae bacterium
CTCTTACTTAACTAAACACCACTCAAATGCAAATGAGATTTACGTTTATCTTGTTTCTATCTTTTCTGTTTTTAGGTCTAACGGCACAGACAGTGTCTGGAGATATAAAAGACCCTAATGGAGATCCTTTGGCTTTCGCCTCGGTTGTAGAAAAAGGAACAACCAATGGAGTCGATACAGATATTGACGGTCATTTTTCTATCAAATTAACCTCTTCCAAAGCGACTTTGGAATTCTCCTACTTAGGATTCGCCTCACAAACGGTACTTTATGCAGGGCAAAAACAGCTACAGGTTACCTTACAAGAAGATGCGCAGGTTTTAGGAGATGTGATAGTGGTTGGATATGGTGTCCAAAAGAAAAGTGATGTGACAGGTGCGGTTAGCAGTATCAAAGTCGAGGATGCCACAGCATTACCAACGACCAATGTCGCGGAAATGCTAAGGGGAAAATCTGCTGGAGTACAAATAACCTTAACGGATCCTCGTCCAGGAGGAAATTCTAGCATCCTAATAAGAGGAAAAAACTCTTTCATTGGGGGCAATGAGCCTTTAATTGTCTTGGATGGTGTGCCTATCGATGACATTAATAGTGTCAACTCTGAAGATGTGAAATCGATTGAAATATTAAAAGACGCATCTGCTCAAGCCATTTATGGCGCGCGTGCCTCAAACGGGGTTATCCTGATTACAACCAAAAGAGGTAGTGAGGGTAAATTGAAAGCAGCCTACCATGGTTTCTACGGAGAAAGTTGGTTGACAAAGAATTTTGAGTTGTATTCTGGAGAAGAATGGGCTCAATTAAGAAGAGAAGCATTTCGTTCGGATGACCCTAATGATGAATATCTGCCAGATGACTTTGTGTTTACACCCTTACAGCTTGAAGCAATGGGAAAAGGTGAATATGTGAATTGGGAAGATGAAATACTTCAGAATGCCGTTCAACAAAGCCATTCTATCTCCTTGCAAGGAGGTGGCGATAAGGCTTCAATTTACTCGGGATTTAGTTATTATGACCAAGCGGGTATCATTCCAGGGTCAAAATACAAGCGTGGAACAGCAAGAGTTAATTTTGATTATAAAGTTTCGGATCGTGTTAGTTTCGGCGCTAATATTTATTTGTTAACGGATAGACAAGATAAAGAAGATAGTGGTATCGGGCAGCGCTACATTACGATGTCACCCATTGCACGCGTACATGATGACGCAGGAAAGGTGATTCGTTTTCCGACAGGGGAAGAAGCAACTACTAGTCCATTATGGAATAATAAAGAGAATACAGAAGACTATAAGGCAAATAATTATCAATTTACCTTATTTTCGGACTTCAATATTTTTAAGAATTTTAATTACAGAGTAAGAGGATCCATCACAAGACAGAATAAGAATGGAGGCAGATATCGTTCTCGGTTACATAGTTCTACTTTCGCAAAAGAAGGGGTTGCAGAGTTAATAACAAGTACGGGGGAGGAATTTTTAATAGAAAACATATTGACGTACGATTGGAAGATGAATAGAAACCATAAGGTGGATTTTATGGCGATGCAAAGTGTGAATGAACGAAAGGCAACTTATACGAAAAGCGTGGCAGCTGGTTTCCCAAATGATATTTTGGGTTATAATGGTATTGCTTCTGCAACGGATGTATCGCCTATTCAACGGAGTGCTTGGCGAAGAAGATTATTGTCCTTCTTAGGAAGAGCAAGATATAGTCTGATGGACAGATACCTTTTGACTTTGACAGGAAGAGCGGATGGTTCTTCTGTTTTTGCTCCAAATAAAAAATGGGGTTTCTTTCCTTCTGCAGCCATTGGTTGGAAGGCCCACCTAGAGCCTTTTTTGAAAGATGTTTCTTTTTTGAACGAGTTGAAGTTTAGAGCCAGTTATGGTAGCATTGGAAATGAAGCAATCAAACCCTACCAGACACTAGGCACCGCAACACCAAGAAACTATATTTTTGGCGATAAATCTTATGGTGGCTATGGCCCAGGAAATAGCTTGTTTAATCCTCTTTTAAAATGGGAAACTTCTACGACTTTTAATGCCGGATTAGATTTTGGGTT
>CAYRVZ010000396.1:0-2061 GCA_964427815.1 uncultured Saprospiraceae bacterium
CTCTTCTTGGACGAAAAATCCTTTGTCCGTTTGAATCCGACGAGACTGTGTAATGTTTGTAGCTCCTCCTTGATCCAAATTGGTCTGGCTGCCGATTAGATTGCTCGCCTCCCCAAGAATAGTATTTCTAAAAAAAAACTCTTGTGTTATACCTGCTTGGGTGCGAAAAGATAGCCCACTTTCTAGATAATGGGCATAGACCAAAAAGGCAGAATAATTTGTATTTTTAACCACGGAATTGCCTTGAACAGATACGCCATTTAGTCCATTTCCATCTCTTTGAAATTGGACAGCGTTTGGAAAAATTGCGGCAGTGGATAAAGTGAAATTATCTAGCCCAACTCGGGTTATAAGTTTCAAATTGGAGTGGTCATTACTATATAACTTCGCTGTAGCAGTTGCACCCGCAAGAAAACGATTTACATTCTCGTTGTTGGTGATTTTTGCACCTGTCTCTAAAAAATTTGAACCCGCATATGGGTTGGACGGGTAGTTATCATTTTCGTCAGGAAGTAATTGAGCAAAATTGGGTGTAGCAGAATAAGAAACACCCATGGTCGTACCAGAGTTGTCATTGTTGAAAAATCCCCGGTCACTACTAGAGTTGATATAATTCGTAGAAGTTTGGATATCTAGCCAATCGGTTAATTTGTGACCTAGATTTAACCGAAATGATTTTTTATCATAACCTGTATTTTCTACTATTCCTCCATTTTTCACGAAAGTACCTCCTAGAAAAAAAGAAGTCTTTTCTGTACCGCCTTGTACTGATATACGGGTAGAAGAGAGAATGGCTTTGTTGCCATATAATAATTCTTCATAATTGTGGATCTTGCCATCGTTCTTGGCTGCCCTAAATTCATCGATATTATCTTTGAATCTAGAATCTAAGACTTTTGCTTCGGTCCATTCTCGTTGTCCCAATGGGTTTAAAATTTTTGACCATCCGAGTGTTTGGGCTACTTGTACTTTTGTCCTCCCTTGTTTGCCTTTTTTTGTTGTGATAATAACTACACCTCCTGCAGCACGTGAACCATAGATGGCCGCAGCGGAGGCTCCTTTTAGTACTTCAACAGTTTCAATGTCATTTGGATCTATGTCTGCCAATCGATTAGAAGGATTATCTTGATTCGAAGCACTGCCACCAGATGAGGCAGCCGAAACAACATTTAGACCTGCAGGAATGGCCGCATTGCTAAGGTAAATTCCGTCAATAATAAATAAGGGCTCAGAGGAACCATTTATAGAGGTAATACCTCGCAATCGCATGGTAATGCCACCACCAGGAGCTCCAGAACTAGAAGTTATGTTAGCTCCTTTAAATTTGCCATACAAAGCACCATCTGTCGTCGTGGGTACAACTACTCCAGTCAACTCCGAAGCGGAAATGGAGGCCACGGAATTAGCCAGGTTACTACGTTTTACTGTGGAAGCATGTCCAGTGACGACCACTTGTTCTAGAATAGACGTTTCTTCAACTAAAGAAATATCAATAATTTTAGTGTCTGGAGCTACTGCATGTTCTTGTGTAGCGTAACCCAAATAGCTATATACCAATGTGCCTCCTTGGCTAGGTATACGTATAGAATACTTGCCATCGATATCAGTTACGGTACCTACATTAGTTGTTATTTCTAAAACGGAAACCCCCACCAACGGTCCTGTTTCGTCTGCTACTACTCCGTTTACGGTTTGTCCAAAGGACAAGTGGCTGAGTAGTATGAAGCAGACCACCCAAAAGGCTTGTGTCAAAATCTTTTTCATAAAAGTTTGTTTTTAAGTTAAAAAAAATGTGGTGTTTTGAAGCACCAACAGTTGAAAAGTGTTTGTTTCTAATAGCGTTGATAGGCTAGTTTTAAATGGGTGCAGCTGGTTGGGCGAAGTTTTTTATTAGCTAAATGGATAGTTTTCATTCTTTTAAATTCGATAAAATGCACTTTATTGGTATAATGCACTGACTTTTTAGATATTCAAAGGTATTTATTTGTTTTAACATTGTGCCCTTTTTTTCTTATTTTTTTTAGGGAAAATTTCGGTAAGCTGTTTGTAATATTACATATC
>CAYRVZ010000397.1:0-2059 GCA_964427815.1 uncultured Saprospiraceae bacterium
GCCTTACTTTTCTTGATATTTTACTACCAAATCCTTTAAAACAATATCTAAGATTGAATCCTGCCCCACCTCATACTTTTCTTTGAGTTTGTAGCCATAAGCCTTCGAAAAGGTATTCCAATAAAAAGCAGAAAGTCCACCACGTGTCTCTTTGATAACGGAATGCATAGGTTTGTCTAAGGCCTTTTCAATCATTTTTGTCAAGATACGACCTTGTGTTCGAGTTAAATTCTTCAGTTCGCTTTTATACTTAGGTTTATATTCCTTCCGGGTTTTGCGGATGTATCTTTTCTTTTTTCGTTTAGACATTCCTTCCGTATCTTCCTCCATTTGGTGATACAGTTTTACCGCTTCGACCGCATAAGGGTATACTTTGGCAGCATATTTTTTATAGCGCAAATAAATAGCATAATCCATATTACTCTTGAACTTCCGAGAAGAAGTCACAACTAAGTCATCCAATTGTGCAGCAAAATAAATGGTATCTCCATTGACAATCATCATTTCTAAAGCTTGCCAATCATCCGAGTCGGGATCTTGGGCTTGCGCTAAAAAAGGAAGAAGAAGAAAGAAAAAAAATATAGGTTTCATCTTTAGGCAATTTTAGGATTTAAGCGCAATATTACGGTTTTTCATTAAGTATCAGTTGCTTTATTCCCTTAAAACGTTCAAACCAAACATTTTGGTCGATGTTAAGTGTTAAACTTATTTAAATAGCACTAGGCTTTGATAAATTCAACTTTGGCTAAGCGGAATAAATTTAGATACTTCTATTCGGATTTCGTATCTTTGCGCACTAAATTAAAAAGAATGGAAAGCCCTAAACGATATATGATCACCTCTGCTTTGACCTATGCCAATGGACCATTGCACATTGGTCATTTGGCAGGAGCCAATTTAACAGCAGATATCTTTGCTAGAACAATGCGAAATCTTGGTAACGATGTGTTGTATGTAGGTGGATCTGACGAACATGGAGCGGCCATTACCATTAAAGCGATTAAAGAAGACACAACGCCACAAAAAATAATAGATAAATACCATCAACTATTTGAAGACTCCTTTCGGAAAATAGGTATTTCCTTTGATATTTATCACCGTACCTCTGCAAAATTACATCACGAAACATCCCAAGATTTTTTCAATACCCTACACAGCAAAGGAGAGTTTGTTAAAAAAGAATCAGAGCAGTATTTTGATAAGGAAGCAAAAGCTTTTTTGGCAGACAGATATATTCAAGGAGAATGCCCAAAATGTAGTTATGCAGAAGCTTTTGGCGATCAATGTGAACGTTGTGGTTCAACGCTAAGCCCAACAGAACTTATTAATCCAGTTTCGACCCTTACGGGAAATAAGCCTGTACTCAAAAAAACGACCCATTGGTATTTGCCTTTGGATAAGTATGAAAATTGGCTTAAAACTTGGATCAACGAAGGTTCCCTTGCGGGTGAAAATTTACACAATCCGAAAGCTTGGAAAAACCATGTTTTAGGTCAATGTAATGCTTGGTTAGATATGGGCTTACAAGAAAGGGCGATGACTCGGGATTTAGATTGGGGCGTTGATGTGCCAGCAGAAATTCCAGGATCGGAAGGCAAAAAACTATATGTTTGGTTGGATGCACCTATTGGATACATCTCTGCTTCCAAACAATGGGCAATAGATAATAATAAAGATTGGGAGCCTTATTGGAAAGACAAGGATACAGCATTGATTCATTTTATCGGTAAGGATAATATAGTATTTCACGCTTTGATTTTTCCAGCGATTTTAAAAGCCGAAGGATCTTTTATTCTCCCTAAAAATGTCCCTGCAAATCAGTTTCTAAACCTAGAAGGAAATAAAATATCTACCTCTCGAAATTGGGCAATTTGGTTACATGAATACCTAGAAGAATTACCCGGTAAAGAGGATGTTCTTCGGTATTACCTAACACGGATAATGCCCGAACAAAAAGACAGCGAATTCACTTGGAAAGGATATAAAGACGCAAATGACAATGAACTTGTAAATAATTTGGGTAACTTTATTAACCGAGTTGTCGTGTTGACTAACAAGT
>CAYRVZ010000398.1:0-2044 GCA_964427815.1 uncultured Saprospiraceae bacterium
AGTGCTTGAGCTCTTTATTTGATAAGTTTGCTAGGTCTATTACTTCTTTAACTGTCTTATCTTTATTATTACCCTCTGTGTTTTCATAAGACTCTTGAATCACTAGGCTTAACGCTTGTGGTTTCGGGCGTTCTAATTTGTTGCTAGGTACAGGCAAGGCATGGGTAATTATGAGGTTATCAAAACAAAGTTCATTTTTTAGCTTTTCTTTATTATTCTTATAGGTTCTAGCAATAATACCTTTTATGATATTACCTGCAATAAAATCATCCGATACGATACGGTTGCTGTCTGGGGTGATTGGTCGTCCAATACAAAACGGACGGTCTAAAGTAAGTAGGATGCCAAAACGTGATTCATTGATTTTAGTTTTAGGGCTGCTGACATTTTCTTCCTTAATGGTTCCGCTGATTAGCTTTCCAAATCCTGATCCTTTGAAGCTTCCCATTGCGGGTATGTATTCTATGGCTTTTTGTATCCAGTGTTTAAAATCTGTAAGTTCTTGTGGGGTTTTATAGCGTAGTGTAATCCTGCCTGAAAATATTGGGTTACTACATCCAACTGGAAAACAATCTTCAACGACTTGTAACATGCCATCTTCTACAACACCGTTATCATTAATGCTGATACGTGTGCGTTGTTTTGCTGTTGTTATAGATGGTGTTGTTAAAACCCAATGATAATCAAAATCGCAGTTTGCTCGGTTTGGCTCATAACTTCCACTGTTTGAATCTTCTCCAAACCATTTTTTAATATTTTTATCTAAATCATTATCCTTAAGCAATATTTGAAATTCACTTAAAGCGTGTCGGATATTACCCTTGATCAAAGTTCCGTTTAATGCGGGCATTCCTTCGCTGTTTCGCTGCATTGTGGCATCTAATCCCAACCCCATTACACCTGTTGTTTGACTGATTAAAGGACCTTGAAAAGTAAGCTTGAGAGAAATACGTTTAATTAAGTCTCGTGCTTGTGAATGCTGATTGATTGAGTTTTTTGTGGTTTTCTTTTGCTTATTTCTTTTCTTACTCATCATCTTCCCCTTGAGTATCTTTTTCCTCAGTTACTGGCACGATATAGTCCCAAAGATCAAATAGGTAAATCCATAACCATTTGCGTGTAGCGGGATGGTCAATATCTATATTAAAAAAGTTAGATATTTGCGGTAGGATTTTGAGTAGTATTTCTTTGTTTTCTGATACTTGCAATAAACGGTGTTCTTGTTTTTCTTGCAAACTAAGTTCTGGTGATTGAGTTTGTTGAGCTAAATCCTCCAAAGTGCTATCGCTCTTGGATTCTTCTTGATTCTCGTAGATTATATTCACTAAGCGATAAAGTTGTCTTTTGGGAAGCAAGCGTTTATTGATTAGTTGATTAAACAGTGGCTTGATTGTATCCCAGTCGGTACTTGCGGGTATGAATTCTGGTTTGCTATTGGCTAGGGTTTCTTTATAAAAGCTTTGATTGAATGCTTTTATACTGTTGTTACTTGGATAATCTATAGATTCTAGCACCATATAATTCCATGCATTTTGCGCCCTTCCATCTTTGCCTTTTTCTTTATTTTCTACTTCTTTTATTTCATCTGCAATCGCTTGTGCGATGCTACGAATATTTTTTATAGGAGTTTTGTAACTGCAAAATATCAGTCCTGCGGCATGTGTGAGTGAGGTATTATCAAGTTTCCAATTTTTTGTTAATACAAATATTCGTTGCAATAACTCAAAGCCTAACCAAGCTGGCACAACAAATATGGATTCATCACCACCCCATAATAAGGTCTCTAGTCTTATTTTATCATTTTCTGTTATAGCATTTTGAAAGTAGTCACTACCCTCATCATCCATGTCCTTTAATAGTTGATAGATAAGATTGGCTCGCTCCCTTTGAATATAAGTATCAAAGCATTTTTGTGCTTCTACTTGATGACTATTATCAGGTTTTCTTTGAATATATTCTCTTTGTTTTTTGCTAAAATTATTTCCGTCCATATAGATAACTGCAATTTTGTTATTGAGTTTTCTATACCTTTGATTTTTTGCTA
>CAYRVZ010000399.1:0-2034 GCA_964427815.1 uncultured Saprospiraceae bacterium
CATGCTTACTATGAACTAGAAGAATTCGACGTGCTTGAATCCCACATCGACGCCTTCAAAGTATTCCTGAGTAGACGGAAAGACATATCAGAAACACGTCGAAGAAATTACCTGAAGCACATCCAGTATCTGAGCCGACTATTAAAAATAGTACCCGGCGATATAGAAGCAATTGATTCTTTTGTTTCTACCTTACAAAATGACGGCAAAATTATTAATACGGACTTATTATTGCAGAAAGCCGAACGATTGCGTTAAGTTTTATTTCGTTTCCAACCATCTTTCAAGGTGACCGTTCGATTAAAAACTTTTCGTGCATCCGTTGAATCTGGATCTACACAGAAGTACCCCTTTCGCATAAATTGAAAATACCGATCGGATGGAGCTTCCTTTAAAGTAGGCTCCATTTTTGCATTTTTTACTATAATGAGTGAGTTCGGATTCAACATGTCTTCCACAGAAAGGTCAGATGCCCCTACATTTTCTTCTTGAAATAAGCGGTCATATAACCGTACTTCACCCTCATAGGCATGTGGGACAGATACCCAATGCAAGACTCCTTTCACTTTAATGCCAGAATTATCTTGACCGCTTTTACTTGCGGGAAAGTATGTACATTTTAATTCTTGAATATTGCCAGCTGTATCTTTAATAACTTCATCACATTGTATGATGTAAGCGCCCTTTAGACGAACCACGCCGCCAGGTGCTAGCCTAAACCATTTTGTAGGAGGTTCTTCCATGAAGTCCTCACGCTCGATATAAATTGAACCGCTAAAAGGGACTGCTCGTGATCCCGCACTTTCATCCTCTGGATTATTAATTATAGTTAACGATTCTTCTTGCCCATTTGGATAATTAGTAATAGTGACTTTAATAGGGTCTGTCACCACCATCACCCGCCACGCAATTCTATTTAATTCTTCTCGAATAACGAATTCTAAAAGCGCCATATCAATTAAGTTGTCCCGTTTGGCGATGCCTATTCGATGTGTAAATTCTTTTATAGAAGTGGGTGTATAGCCGCGGCGACGCAAACCAGAAATAGTCAACATCCTAGGATCATCCCAGCCATTTACTACGCCATCTTCCACTAGCTTTAGTAATTTTCGTTTACTCATCATGGCATAAGTCAAATTCAATCTCGCAAATTCAATTTGTCTAGAAGGAAATATCTCTAGTTTTTTGATGCACCAGTTATACAAAGGACGATGTGGTAAAAATTCTAAGGTACAGAGTGAATGTGTAATGTTTTCGATTGAATCTGATTGTCCATGGGCAAAATCATACATCGGATAGATACACCATTTGTCCCCGGTCCGATGGTGATGGGCGTGTTTAATTCTGTACAATAATGGATCCCGTAGATGCATATTGGGGGACTCCAAACTAATCTTTGCACGCAATACCTTAGCACCATCTTCAAATGCATCATGACGCATTTGATGAAATTGATCTAAATTTTCTTCAATCGTCCGACTGCGAAATGGGGTAGGGGTACCGGCTTGAGTTGGCGTCCCTTTATGGTGTGCTATTTGATCGGGTGTAGAGTCGTCCACATACGCTAACCCTTTCTTAATCAGTTGAATAGCCATAGCATACAAGTCTTCAAAATAATCAGAAGCATAGTATTCTCTTCCGCCCCAATCATAGCCCAACCACTGTACATCTTTACGAATGGCATCTACATATTCTTGCTCTTCTTTGGAAGGATTAGTGTCATCAAAACGAAGATTGGTTATGCCACCATATTTTTCCGCAAGCCCAAAATTCAACGCAATGGACTTGGCATGTCCAATATGTAAATATCCATTTGGCTCAGGCGGGAATCTCGTATGAACGCGACCCCCATGCTTATCAGAGCGCAAATCTTGAACAACTATTTCTTCAATGAAGTTTTTGGGTTTCGGTAACTTTTTAGCCATCTTATTCTTTTTTTCAGCGCTATGCTTTTTTAATTTTAATGCTCCAGTTGGTTCGCTTACATGCGTTCAGGCATCTGAATACCTAATAAATCCATTCCACTAGCTAGTG
>CAYRVZ010000400.1:0-2033 GCA_964427815.1 uncultured Saprospiraceae bacterium
TCCAAATTACCCACCACAACGTATACGCATGGCCAGGTATTAACTTTTTAGCCTTATATCTCGCCCAGACACCCCTGCGTCCGCGTATTAATGTTGACTTGCCCGACACTTCCCCTAAAATAGGATTAAAGGCATCTTCTCTAGTAATAGTAAAGTAAAAACGGCCTGATTTCGCCGAGGTTTCAGATGCTTTTGCTTCCAATTCTTTTGCCTCAAATTCTTTCGCACCAAATTCGAGCTCAAAGCTTTCTAGTTCTTCTGCCGAAGGGTCTGGATTAATTTCTTCTTCAGCCTTGTTGCAGGCTACTGTGATTAATAAACTGGCTAATACACAAATTCTAATGAGTGTTTTCATAATTTTGTATTTAAATGATTAATAGTTATTTAGCAAATTGTGATATTATTATAAAGTACGGTTCTCATAACATGCTAAAACAATAATGTAAAACTAAAATGTTGTCAGCATCCAAGATGTAAGTTTTGTTCCAAAAGCTGAAACAAATTCGACAGCCCTCCAAAAAAAAAAAAAAAATGAAATTTAGTATTTTGCCTCACCCGTAACTGCGAAAAAGCAGTTACGACCTCTCCCAAGGAGAGGTAAATAGGAAACCCTGCCTGCGGCAGGCCCCAGATAGAGCCTAGAGGAATTTTTTTAGATTAAAAAAGTAAATTTTGGAGTTAGTTGGATTAAGACTTGGCAATCAAAGTGGGAAGGACATTAAATCTGTTCCGAAATACCCTTGTAAAATAGGTCGGACTATTAAAACCTGAATCATAGGCAACTTCTGAAACTGTCTTATCTGTTTTTTTTAAGGCTCTGACCGCATGTACCAATCGTAATTCAGATAGTAATTTATTAGGTGGCGTTCCAAATAAGGAGGATATTTTTCGATAGGCTTGGGTCTTACTAAGGCCTATTTGCTTACTGAGAGCATCACTATTAAAAGCTGAATTATTCAGGTTTATTATCAGTACTCTATCTAATTTTTCGATTTCGATATAAGAAGTTTGATCAACAACAGTAATACCCGTTATATCTATTTTGGAAATATCCATACTTCTGGAGGCAGAGAGTTTTGTATCCAAATCCATGCATAATCCTAGTTGGAAACCGAGTCTGGACAAGACCTTTACTTTTTTCTTGGTTTCTTGGAACAAATCCGTACTATGCTCGTCAACTGGTTTCCCGGTGGCCAAAGCAATACTAGATATCATTTTACCCGATAAAGTTACAAAGTACTTGGCTATCTCAATGGAACAAGCTACAGCATCGTAGGCGTCGATAAAAGAGGCCATTAATTTTTCGCTAGGAACCTTAACAACACTTCCCTTGTAGTTCTTAATAGAATTTGTAATCTTGGCGGTCATCAATGCTTGGCTTTCCGTTAATTGCAAAAAGTCCACCAACATAATAGTACGAAAGCCGCTATCGATTTCTCCTGATAAGGTCAAAGCCATATCCAGTTCGTTTTGATCACCCTCACCCATATATGTAATAAATTCATGCTCCCGCGATACTTCGATGACATTGCAGGCCCCAACTCCATGAGCCTCTTTATGACTTTCCATGCACGCCTCTTTATTTGGGCTTTCCATTAAACAAAAGGCTGTCTTCTGATGAAGATTTAGATAATATTTCTTGTATATCAAGCCATGTTTATTTTGAACTGCTACATCTCTCAAATGTGCTCTATACATATCTTCTTCGGTAACAGCGTCCGAATCGATTTTATGAAAGTCCATGAATAATGGCATACCTACTTTTTTAAAAGAGACTATTTTGCGATCAATTAATAATAAATTGAATACTACAAATGTACGAATTATGTCAAGATACTTTTTATTTGATAGAAGTAGGTTCTTTTTGATTTAGTATTAGATAAATACCCTTTATTTTTAATGTGGAAATCGGTATAAAATTTATCTCTGATATTAATCCGTCCCATGGAGGGTTTTTTAGAAGAGTGTACTATTCTTGGTCTTTTTAGGTAAGGGTAATTTTTGCTTACCGCTGCAGTTACCGCTTCTGGTAA
>CAYRVZ010000401.1:0-2027 GCA_964427815.1 uncultured Saprospiraceae bacterium
CATAACGTTTGTGCACCCATTGATTGACCATCTGCCAAGTACCTGCCCAAAAATTCATAACCGCATAGTCATTATCAGCATTATTACTATAGCTCAAATCTAAGGTAACTGGCTCATTGGTCGCCCAACTTCCTTGCCCTTCAGTAGCCAGATCATTAAAACCTATGAAGACCATATTGCTCTCTAAACTAGCTTTTAAGAAATTATTTTCCGCTTGGTCATTCAGCGTGACCAAATACCCTCCTGCGTTTTCCGAAAGGGTCTTGGCTTGCACCCATGGCGCTGGTACATCAGACAAGTAATACCCGTGTCCTTGGCGTTCTCCTAACTTGACATACCCTGCAATGTTAGCCTCACAACCGTCTGTCTGATTTGAACCGATAGAAATTGCCATAGATATCATATTGTTATTCTCATTTGATTCTCCTATGGAATTATTAATATCCACAACCACTAATAGATAATAGCTTCCATCTGTTGTATTGTTGGGTATGGCAATGGCTGCGGGCACGTTAGCAATTGTTCCAACTGGCGTTCCGCCTGTTGGCACTTCCCCAACTAGTATATCATTAGAACTAAAATTTGGGTCCGAGGATAAATACATACCAATGGTGTATGAGCCAGAGGCAGTCACAGTCCCAATATTATTCAAATCAAACAAGAAGTCAACTTCCGTACCTGCCTCTGCTTGACTTGGCAAATTCGTAACATTCGATACTGTCAAATCTGGCTGGTTGCTAGTAGAACCGCCACAGCCCATCTCCAATACAAAAGGTTTATACACCCATTGACTGACCATCTGCCAAGTACCTGCCCAAAAATTCATCACAGCGTAGTCGTTTTGATCACTATTACTATAACTTAAGTCAAGAGTAACCGGTTCATTATTTGCCCACTGCCCAGTACCTTCATTATTTTCATCATGAAAACCAATAAACACCTGATTAGTCCCCAAATTAGTTTTTAGAAATTCATTTTCTGCTTCATCGTTCATCGTGGCTAAATATCCACCTGCGTTTTCTGCTAGCGTCTTAGCCTGGTTCCACGGTTTGACTTCATTTGATAAATAATAACCATGGCCATTAAATTCACCTAACTTACTATAACCTGAAATATCATCGCATTGACCGCCAGAAACACTTGGGTTAATGGTTATCAAAAAGGTACAAATTTTTGTATTTCCACAATGATCCGTGGCTTCGTAAGAGATTATGTGTTCTCCCTCCCCAAAAATTGTCCCTGAACTAGGCCCCGCAGTTTGTGTGATTGTCACACTGTTATTCGTCGAGCAGGAAGTTGAAGCCGTGGGTACTGTCCAAATGACGGCCACCCCGTTATAGCCTGGCATTAAGTTCTGAGTAATATTACTAGGGCAAGAATTAAAGGTCAAATTACCTGTACCTGTATCACTTCCGCAAACAGGTGCATTCCAACCATCTTCATTAAATTTCCATAAACTAGCTGGCCTGCTACTGAAAAAAGAACCATTCTGTAAAAATAAGAAACCATTGTCCTCGGTATTACTTACTAAAACATGTGCAAATCCATTTCTAGGCATATCGTAAACCCAATCTAAATTTCCATTGGCGTCTATTTTTCCATACAAATAACCCGAAGGGCCTTGTGTAACATTTTCAGTCCAAAAGACCTGAATCATCAATCCGTTTTCATGAGTCGTTACTTGCCCAAGTAATGTCACAAAATAGGCAGATGGTATGCCAAAAAGTGTTTCAACATCTTTTTCCCAGATCATATTTCCTGTAGCAGCATTTAGTTTGACAATGGTAATTTCTTTTCCATAAGTGCCAAAATGTTTTGCATAATACACGGCCATTCCATCCTTAGATTCTCCTATAAAGGTAGAAGTAATCTGATCATTTATAGGTGGGTTGGAAAAAATAAAATGGTCCCAAAGTGCATTACCCGTATTATCTACTTTCAACAGGTTGCCACCTTTGAATTGCGATAAATAGTATCCACTACTTGTATGGTCTAGGTACTTATAACTATTATTAGCGGTGAGTTTT
>CAYRVZ010000402.1:0-1996 GCA_964427815.1 uncultured Saprospiraceae bacterium
TTTTTTGGCATGACGTAATTTGAAAGAAAAGTCATGGTCATCAATATTGGGACCAAACCGTACTTCTTTTAGTTCCGTTTTAGAAGTTTTGGACTTCAACTCCTTTTCACGTTTCTTCTTTTTATAAAGAAATTTTTGGTAGTTGAGGATGCTACAAACTGGAGGCTTTGCATTAGGAGAGATTTCTACAAGATCTAATTCTGCTATCTCCGCCCATTTTTTTACTTGCCTAGTGTCATAGATACCCGATTCAAGGGGTTCGCCTATTGAATCTGCAATATCTTTCAAATTGTCTCCCACCAAACGGACTTCAGGTACCCGTATGTTGTCATTAATTCTAAATTGGGGTTTTTGGGGTTTACGTATGGGCTTTCTTCTTTTGGCCAAATGTTTAGTATTTTATGAAGAGGCGCTATTGGAATGGCGCTCCTTTGTTATGCAGATAACTGCGATTCTAGGCAAAGATAATGAATTGCATAGAAATAAATGAAATAAATAGGTCTAGAAAATATAAGATTTACTAGGCACGTCTGTTTTTTCGGTGAAGACCAAAAAAAACACCTTATAATCAATTGATTATAAGGTGTTTATATTTTATCCTAAATCAAAAGCGAAAGCTTATTTTTTTGATTTAGATTTTTTTTCTGGACGCTTTTTTCCGAATTCTATAATTAATCCAGTTTTTTCCTCGTCTAGTTTTGCAGAAAACACACTTCCTTTCTCAGGGTTGTTATTGAGGATAAATTCTGCGAGCGGATCTTCAATATACTTTTGAATAGCTCTGTGAAGCGGTCGTGCACCATATTGTGGGTCAAATCCTTTTTCAGCGACAAAAGTCTTAGCTTCTTTCGTTAGCTCTAAAGAATAATCTAGATCTTCAAGTCTAGAGAATAAACCAGCCAAGCTAATATTGATTATCTTAAAGATATCTTCTTGACTTAGGCTATTGAATACGATAATATCATCTATCCTATTCAAAAATTCTGGCGAAAAAGTACGTTTTAGAGCAGATTGAATGACAGATTTATTGTGGTCTTCTTTAGAAGCTAATTTTGCCTTTGTAGCAAAACCAACACCTTGTCCAAAATCTTTTAAATCACGGAGACCGATATTTGAGGTCATTATAATTAACGTGTTCTTGAAGTTGACTTTACGGCCCAATCCATCTGTTAATTGTCCATCATCTAATATTTGTAATAAAATATTATAAACATCAGGGTGGGCTTTCTCTATCTCATCTAGTAAAATTACAGAATAAGGCTTTCTTCTTACCTTCTCCGTTAATTGTCCGCCTTCCTCAAAGCCTACGTAGCCTGGAGGAGCACCAACTAAACGACTGACAGTGAATTTTTCCATGTATTCGCTCATGTCAATTCGAATAAGCGAATCTTCTGAATCAAACATCTGACGAGCCAATACTTTCGCTAATTCTGTTTTTCCTACGCCCGTAGGGCCTAAAAAGATAAAAGTACCGATAGGTTTGGAAGGATCTTTTAGACCAACTCGGTTCCGTTGAATAGCTTTGGTGATTCTTGCGATTGCGTCGTCTTGACCCACCACAGCTGTCCGTAAATCGTCGTCCATCTTGACTAGCTTAGCACTTTCCTTCTGTGCAACTCTTTGTACCGGGATACCAGTCATCATCGATACGACTTCCGCAATTTTTTCTTCATCAACTGGATAGCGTTTTGATTTCGATTCTTCTATCCAATTTACTTTCGCAATGTCTAATTGACGAACGAGTTGGGTTTCTTCATCCCTCAAGTCAGCCGCTGTCTCATATTGTTGGCTTTTGACCGCAAGGTTCTTACGTTCTTTTAATTCATCCAATTGGGCTTCCAATTGCTCTATATGCTTCGGTACATGAATGTTATTCAAATGCACTCTAGCGCCGACTTCATCCATGACATCAATTGCTTTGTCTGGTAAGAAACGATCGGAAATGTATCTATCACTTAGTTTTACGCAGGCTTCAATGGCTTCTTGCAAATAACGC
>CAYRVZ010000403.1:0-1995 GCA_964427815.1 uncultured Saprospiraceae bacterium
TCTAGGTTCAAAGTTTATCGGAATGAATAAGCTTTTTAAATATGGATTTAATCTTTCTCCAATGTATAGAAGAAGTACCGGAAGGATTACCTACGTATCCAAAGATTTATTAAAGGTAATGATTAAGCTCCCTATTAATTATAAAAATAAAAATTATGTAAATTCTATTTTTGGGGGAAGTATGTTTTCAGCTGTAGATCCGATCCCAATGGTACAGTTGATTAATTTACTAGGAGACCAATATGTAGTTTGGGATAAATCCGCTGAAATATATTTTAAATGACCAGCAAAAGAAGATTTATATGCTAACTTTGAGTACTCACAGAAGGAAATTAAGGAGATAAAAGAACAAATCAAAAGTAAAAATGAAATTGAAATCCATAAGTTGACACTGCTTACTAATAGGAACGGGACAGTAACCTATTGTGAAGTCAAAAAAATTATTTACATAGCTGACAAAGGCCAAGGGTTAACTATTATTGATTTACGTGGGGCAACAGCGTTTAATACTGGTCATATTGTTGCGCTAAAATTGGATTTTTAGGAACACTAAAAGAGCATACAATCGGATATTTTACCTTGTTGAAAAATGGAGATACTAATATTGCAAATTTTTCAGGAGACCCCTTTTTAAAACTGAACCATATAAAATAATAGCTCCTCAATTCTTGGAATCACCTTGAATTGAGGAGTTCTTTATACACGCTCAATAATGGTCGCATAACCTTGACCGACACCTACACAAAGGGATACAAGTGCATAGCGTTTGTTAGTTCTTTGTAATTCGATTGCAGCAGTCTGTAGAATACGAGCACCTGACATGCCGAGGGGATGTCCCAAAGCAATAGCACCACCATTCGGATTAATTCTAGGATCTTCTTTTGTCAAGCCTAATTGCTGAATAACAGATAGAACTTGGACAGAAAACGCTTCATTAAGCTCAAGGATATCCATATCTTGGAGCCCAAGTCCAGCCTTTTTCAATGCTTTTTGAGCCGCATAGACAGGACCAATACCCATGATTCTAGGCTCTACACCTACTACAGCAGAAGACACTATTCGAGCCATCGGTTTTAGTTGATAGTCTTTCATTCCTTTTTCAGAGGCAATAAGCATTGCAATAGCACCGTCATTCAACCCAGAAGCATTTCCAGCAGTCACAGAACCATCCTTCTTAAAAGCAGGGCGTAGTTTGCTTAAAATTTCTACGGTAGTAGTAGAACGAATAAATTCATCCTGTTCAAATAGGAGCGTTTCTTTTCTAGAAACAGGTACAGATATCGGCATTATTTCAGTAGCAAAACGCCCATTGTCTCTAGCGCTAGTTGCTTTCATTTGACTCTGCCAAGCAAACCAATCTTGATCTTCACGGGATATCTTAAATTTTTCCGCAAGGTTCTCAGCTGTATTACCCATCGCTTCAGTGCCATAAAGAAGCTCCATTTTTGGATTCACAAACCGCCAACCAAAACTAGAATCATAAATTTTAGCATCGTTTCCGAAAGGTTTAGCTGATTTGGATAATACCCAAGGACCTCGGGTCATGTGCTCTACACCGCCAATAACGAATAAATCTCCATCATTGGCCTTAATCGCCCGATTGGCGTGAATAGCTGCTGACATGCCAGAAGAGCAAAGCCGATTAATTGTCTCCCCTGGAACAGAATAGGGTAGTCCAGCCAACAAAAGGGCCATTCTAGCAATATTACGATTGTCTTCACCCGCTTGATTGGCACAACCTAGAATGACATCTTCTATCATAACAGGGTCTAGGTTTGGATTTCGAACAAGTAGTTCTCGGATAGGCATGGCGGCTAAGTCGTCCGTTCGTATGGCAGAAAGGCTTCCACGAAATTTGCCAATGGGTGTGCGTATGGCGTCTACAATATAAGATTCTTTCATTTGGTAAAGCTTTGAATACTGTTGGGTATGCTCAATAATTGGTCTAAAGGTAGGGTGTTTTTCAAGACTAACAGCCCCTTGGTTTTATTTTTT
>CAYRVZ010000404.1:0-1992 GCA_964427815.1 uncultured Saprospiraceae bacterium
ACACAACCTCCCGCTGCCACAGACACTATATTACTCTCCATTGGGGTACGCCCTGAAGACCAAATGATACAAAACACGAAGGAGCAAAAATGGATTGACCTATCCAAACATGCAGTCGGTGGCTATACTTTTGCCTTTGACGCGTCCGCTGTATTGCCTTTCAAGCTACCCTCTATTCCTAGTGGTTACACCGTAAAAGAAGCAAAATTGTCCGTAAATCTCGAAAGGGTCGTCAACAATCCAAAAGGATTTGCAGATCTTTATGCAATTGCCGTCAGACAAAATCCATCTGTCAATTCAGCCGACCATTGGCAAGGGACTTTCGGCAATCAAAGCTTTGGGGTACCCGTACAAGAAGCCTATTTGGATAAAGACATCCCGCTCGGTATTACTTCCACAAACCTAGAAGCATCCGCCATGCTAAGTAATTATATTAATGATAATTATTCGCCAATTCCTTCTTATCTCTTCTTGCGCCTCAATTCAGATCAAACCGACGAATCAAATTACAGATTTTATGAATTTTCTTCTGGAAATCATTCCAATACATTTTGGCGACCCACGCTTGACTTAGTCCTCGTAAAACCACTAGCCCTTAAGCATATTGACAATAAAAATATCTCTATTTATCCCAATCCTTGCACTACAAAAGAAATCGTTACCATTCAATGGGAAGGAAATATCCTAAAAGGGTCTGTGACTATTAAAATCCATAACTCATTGGGGCAATTAATACACTCGTATTCCTCCAATACCCAAAACAATCGTATTCAATTCAAAGCTCACTCCTTCCCTGCTTCCGGTAACTACTATATTACCATTCAAGATAAGGTTAATTTTGTTAGAGCAAAAATCGCTGTGTTTTAGACTTTTCTGCTCAGGCAACCGTAATTTAAAAATGGCTTCACTAGGTCTGTTAGGATGGGTATATGCTTCTTAGCGAATCGCCGGGAAATATTTTAATCAAATATCTACTATAAGTTCCGTAGAATTGTACAATTACTTTTTTTTAGTAGAAAATTAAATTTATATTATTTATTTTTTGTATATTGCGCCAAACTATATTATGAATGACTTCTGGTAAGTCAGCTAAATTACTGTGCACTCCTATTTTAAGCAATTGTTAGTCGCTTATTTGTTTGAGCATTCCCTCAATTTTAACTGACCAAAGTTAAACCACTTTTGGCTATATATCCCAAAGTTACTGGGTATAACATTTCAAATGCCGAAAGAAAAAAAACCAATATGGTCAACATTAGATTTTTAGAAGTAGTATTTGACACCCAAATTCAACCTTGGGAAATTCCCGCATTTCGGGGTGCCATCGCCAATATGGTCGGCTGGAAAAATGAAGATTTTCACAATCACCACAAAAATGGCGAGGTAAAATACGCCTACCCCAAAATACAGTACAAAGACCAAAATGGTTTTTCTTCCATGGTCTGCATCGGCGATACGGTCGATCAAATGTATCTCGTATTCACGGACTCCAAGAAAAAAATCTCCTTTTCAGGAAAAGAACACCGACTGGATGTCAAGGAATTACGGCTCAATTCCTTTGATGTCAAGCTCACGAAGTATCCCATGAGATATAAAATCAAACGTTGGCTTCCGCTAAATCAACATAATTTTAAAAAATACGACAGTCTGGATGATATCGACGCCAAAACCAAAATGCTTGAAGGTATCTTGATCGGCAATCTCTTGTCCTTCTTTAAAGGTATCCACCTTTGGGTGGAGGAGCGCATCGTCCTAGACTTTGTCAAAATAACAAAAATACAACCCCTGAAATTCAAAAAACAAAAAGTATTGGCTTTTGATGGCGTATTTGATGTGAATGTCGCTTTGCCAGACCATATCGGTCTGGGCAAAGGGGTTAGTGTTGGCTTTGGAGGGGTGGAATGTCTGAAATCTTAATTTAAAACTTTAAAAATAAACGATATGGAAAAAATAACCGTAGAATGTGAAAGTATAACTCCAATGTTTATGGGG
>CAYRVZ010000405.1:0-1982 GCA_964427815.1 uncultured Saprospiraceae bacterium
AAACAAAAAAAGTAATTGGTAGAGGCTGTATATTTACAGCTTCAGCCAATTACTTTTATCTTTAGTCTAAGAACACGTTCGTTTGAATACGGAGTAATTCTTATTTTATCAATGTGATGTCCATACGACAGAATCTAAGTCTACGCCTTCTTTATACATCTCCCAGATAGGGCTTAAGTCACGCATATGCTGCGTTCCTTGCTTCAATTCGGCAATAACTGTGTCTATATCTTTCTCCGTAGTAAAGCGACCTAAGCTAAAGCGAATAGAAGAGTGCGCCAAGTCGGGTCCAAGTCCATAAGCAACCAAAACATAAGAAGGCTCTAAGGAAGCAGAAGTACAAGCCGAACCTGATGAAACAGATAAACGTTTGTTGAAAGTCATCATTAAGCCTTCTCCTTCTACATGTTTAAAAGAAATATTAGTCACATGTGGTACTCGGTTTTTTACATGACCATTAAGGTAAGTTTCTTCGATGCCCAATAATTCGGCTTCTAAACGATCCCGTAATTTCCTCAATCGAGCACCCTCAGCTTCCATTTCCGAAAGGGCTATTTCCGCAGCTTTCCCAAAACCCACAATCCCGGGTACATTCATCGTTCCTGAACGCATCCCTCTTTCATGTCCACCACCATGCATTTGAGCAGTCACTTTGACACGTGGCTTTCTGCGACGAACATATAAAGCACCGATACCTTTTGGGCCATACATTTTGTGTGCACTAAAAGCCATCAAGTGGATGCCCATTTTTTCAACATCTACAGGTATTTTACCGACCGCTTGTGTAGCATCTGTAAAGAACAATATACCAGCTTCTGTACATATCTTGCCTATTGCCTCCATATCTTGGACAACACCCGTTTCATTGTTGACCCACATGATCGAAACCATAATGGTATTTTCTTTGATCGCTGCCTTCAAGTCGGCCAAATCCAACATGCCATCGTCCTTAACCTCCAAATAAGTTACTTCCCCTCCTTGCTTCTCTATGGCTTTGCAGGTATCCAATACAGCCTTATGTTCTGTATTTACGGTTATGATGTGATTCCCTTTGCGTGAATACATTTCATACACACCTTTTAGCGCCAGGTTGTCCGCCTCCGTGGCTCCAGATGTAAAAATTATTTCTTTTGGATTTGCACCAATAAGCGCTGCTATTTGTTCCCGACCTTTGTCTACACCGTCTTCTGCTGCCCATCCAAAGGCATGGTTACGACTAGCGGAATTACCAAAATGCTCCGTAAAATAAGGCATCATCGCCTCTAAAACACGTGGATCCACTGGAGTTGTGGCATTATTATCCAAGTATATCATTTTTTCTTTGCTCATTTCTTTTTCTTTTGAAACGGTTCGATTCAATAATAACTAATTTTTCTAAAAATAGTTTAGAATCTGTCTAAACTATTGGCGCGTCAAAATCAAAATATTCATTAGTTTAAACTTTACTTACCTTTAAGAGTCCTAATTAAAAATTCTGATAATGAAAAGACGCGATTTTTTAGATTTATTGATAAAAAAACAACATTCCTTTCCGGACAATCCGCCTAGCACTAAAGGGATTCAACCATACTCAGGGCCTTGGACATTTGCGGAAGCAGGTCATTTGTTGAGAAGAACAACTTTCGGTCCCACCCTTAGTCAGATTAATCAGGTAGAAACACAAGGGCTTGCAGTTACCTTGACACAATTATTAGAAGCGCTTCCTTTGCCCAATCCGCCAATTAATTATGATTATTTACAAGGGGTGCCTTTGGGCAGTTCTTGGGTGGACAAACCGCTTAATCCACTAGATAAGAACAAACATTTGGGCGCAAGACGAAGGTCTTTTGGTGCTTGGAATCGAGCCCAAATTACGGCAGCGGGTATCCACTTACGTGAAAAAATGACTCTTTTTTGGCATAATCATTTTGCAACGAGAAAGGTAAATTCACCAGAATCGGCCTTTAGGCACGCCCAACTATTACGCAAAAATGCTTTCGGAA
>CAYRVZ010000406.1:0-1970 GCA_964427815.1 uncultured Saprospiraceae bacterium
ATTATTATTTGGAAAGAAGATATCCCGCTTTTGGCAACTTAGTCCCCAGAGACGTCGCATCAAGAGCTGCCAAGATGGCTTGTGATGCAGGTGGCGGCGTCAACGCTACTGGCAAAGCAGTTTATCTAGATTTTGCGTCTGCAATACAACGATATGGTAAAGCGTCTGCTCACCTCAAAGGCATACATAATCCGGATGCAGCGACCATTATCAAATTAGGAGAGGAAACCGTTGAAGAAAAATACGGTAACCTCTTTGAAATGTATGAGCTAATCACGGGTACGAATCCATACAAAACCCCAATGATGATTTATCCGGCTGTTCACTACACGATGGGTGGGCTTTGGGTAGATTATAATTTACAGTCAAACATTCCGGGTTTATTTGTTTTGGGAGAGGCTAACTTTTCGGATCATGGAGCCAATAGACTAGGTGCTTCGGCCTTGATGCAAGGATTAGCAGATGGTTATTTTGTTATTCCTTATACGATTGGTACATTCCTTTCAAAAGAAATCAGAACGCCAAGCATCAGTACAGACCTTCCTGAATTTGCGGAAGCGGAACAAAAAATAAAAGGGCAGATAGATAAATTACTGGCTGTCAAAGGAAAAACTTCGGTGGAGGAATTTCATAAGGAATTGGGTAAGATCATGTGGGAATATGGTGCCATTTCTAGAACTGAAGAGGGATTGAAAAAAGGTCGTGCACTAATTCGTGAGCTACGGGAGCGTTTTTGGCAAGATGTGTTTGTGCCAGGTAGTGCCGATGACTATAACAATGAAATAGAGAAAGCTGGGCGGGTTGCTGACTTTTTAGAAATGGGCGAACTATTATTAATTGATGCAGAACAACGTAAAGAATCTGCTGGCGGTCACTTCCGAGAAGAATATCAATCGAAAGATGGGGAAGCAGTCCGGAATGATGAAGATTTCGCATATGTCGCTGCCTGGGAATGGAAAGGCTGGGCAAAAGAACCTGAAATGCATAGAGAGGATCTTGAATTTAAGGATATCGAATTGAAAACAAGATCCTACGAATAGGACTCAATCAGATTTGGCTTACGCAAAGGGAGCTGTAATAAAGAAAAAATCATCAGAAATGAAACTTAATCTAAAAATCTGGAGACAAAAAAACAACAACAGTAAAGGGCATTTTGAAACCCACGTTGTTGATGCGAATGAGCACATGTCTTTCTTAGAAATGCTAGACGTACTGAACCAAAATCTGCTAGAGGATGGCAAAGAGCCTGTTGCTTATGAGCATGATTGTAGAGAAGGCATTTGTGGGGCTTGCAGTATGGTCATTGATGGACATCCACATGGACCCAATGCCAAAACAACTACTTGCCAGCTCCATATGCGTTTTTATAAAGAAGGTCAAACCATCACGGTTGAGCCATATCGTGCCAAAGCTTTTCCTGTCATCAAGGATTTGGCGGTGGATCGTTCCTCTTTTGATAGAATCATACAAGCAGGGGGTTATGTGTCGGTTAATACAGGCGCACCGAGAGATGCCAATGAAATATTAATCGACAAAGACACAGTGGAATTGGCGATGGATGCCGCCGCTTGCATTGGTTGTGGTGCTTGCGTAGCGGCCTGTCCTAATGGGTCTGCAATGCTCTTCACGGGAGCCAAAATCAGTCACTTAAATCTATTGCCACAAGGGCAGAAAGAAAAGGATGTTCGTTCTTTAGGTATGGTTCGCCAAATGGATATTGAGGGTTTTGGTAATTGTACCAACCTTGGTGCTTGTGAAGCCGAATGTCCAAAAGGAATTAGCTTAATTAATATCGCTTATATGAATCGAAATTACTTATCTGCCTCATTATTGTCGAATAAATAATATACGCTTAGGCGATTCATAAGGCTCTTTTGAGTCGTTCTAACCAAATAGAGAAGGCTGTGGCTTTTTTATGCCCTTTTTATGCTAGCTATTCCGCTATCACTGTTTCAAATAAAAAAACAGCA
>CAYRVZ010000407.1:0-1965 GCA_964427815.1 uncultured Saprospiraceae bacterium
GCCTTGCTCAGCGGAAAAATGCGAGCGAAAGCGAGTAGTTTTTCCGATGCAGCAAATTGTTATAACGATGCTAACTTCTGGTATTCCTTATCAATAAACTCTAAATCTGTACCAGTTGATTCTGATATTTCACAAAGAATTAAATATGAAATAAAGGAAACAAACTTAATTTTAGTCTTTATATCTTCTGTACTTCGTTTATTACTGAGACTGTCACCAGAATACTGTTTGGCAACGCTTTGAATTCCTCCATGAGTGAAGTCGTGTAAATTACTCACTAAGGGCTTTATTTGCTTAGATAGAAAATTAGTCCCTTGAAAAGGTGGAACTTCGCTTTCTACTTTATCTAACAGTTTTGCTAAACCAGGAAAATCTCCTTGATCATTCTGTAAAGAATTTAATTTTTCATCGGTAGCACAGTACTTTGTCCACATAGCTCGTAAGTATGTTTCTATAATAGGCCGTAAAAGTACTTCAGAAGAACTATGAAGTTCTTTTTTTGATAAGACCAAAACTGCTAGACAGTGTTGAAAAGAATTATTAAATAATGGGTAATAAATGGTATTTCTGGAATCTGAAGTAAATTCCAGTTTATTTATTTCAGAATTAACTATTTTAATATAATCAATGGCCTGACCTAACATTTGCGTCTCCTTCAAAATCATGCACAATTACAGCTGTATAATTTTCTTGTTTCGTTCCTTTTGTAGTTTTTATCGTCCAATATAAGTAGCTGTTGTATCCAACCGATCTTTACCATGCCCTAGTTCCTGGTTAACCTTTTGTGCTGCAGCTTCCCATCTTTCTTTTTGTTCCTGGTCAAGATCCTTGAAGGCAAGGCCGCCCGCAATAGGACAAGGCATTCCTGCTAACTGATGGAAACGATCATGCGCCCATTGGTGTCGAAGCCCATGGCCCTTAAAGCCAAGTTCTTTGGTTTTGTCCTGAACATAATCTCGATAAGTTGCAAATTTTAAATCTTTTGGAATCATTGAATAATCCCCGTTTTGTTTTTGGAACTCACCTACTTTTTGCAATAGTTCACGTTGTCGATCATTAACGATTTCAATGCTCCGAGGTCGGCCATTTTTACACCAGTTTCCTTCAAGATTGATTTTATTTGGGCTAGTCGTAGCTTTAGCGTGATTGAATTTGAGCGCTTCTTTTTCCCGTAAACCAAACTCTGATTTTAGCAGGTTAATGAGTTTCATCCTGTCATCGAGTTTGGCCAAATGCACCGCATTTAGCCTCACGGCTTTATTTTCGTTATTAAACACACGTTGTTTTAAGCCACAATCACGATTAGAAGGTATAAGTTTTTCGCGATTAACCTTGCTTGCCAGCCAACGAATATCCTTTAAATTGTTTGCAATAGTGCGATGGGCAAGCCCTCGATCTTTTAAATCTCTTACGTACCGATGAATGTCCTTTTTACCCAGTTTGTTTAAATCCCAGCTATTCGCATAACCACGATTTTCTTGCATGTGTTTAATAAATCTCGTGAGATTTTGAAATCTGGTTTGTTTGGTATTTTGGCTACCATCTCGATTATATTTTGTAATTTGACTTAGTTGGTAACTCGTCGTGGTCATAGCTCTCCCATTAGCAATTTCACGTTTAAATGAAAACTGCACGGCATTTTACATGCTGTTAAATGTAAATAAAAAATCAAATATAACGAACCGTAGTAGGCTATATTTTTGATTAAAATCCCTCAAAAAATCGCATAATTCAATGAAGTTTTGGACTAACTCTTACGTTGTTTTTGCGCTGTTTTTTATCTCCTGCGCGTTAAAAAATTAACAAACAAAAGAAGGAATTCGACTACTAGGCGCAGTGGTCGAATTAGTCTCCTGTACCACTTTTCTAGTAAATTTTTTTGAAATACACAGAGATTTTTCATCCCTGTAATATGCCTTCCTTAATCGGTTGGCGTGCTGTTTTTAATATACTTCTTTGTTTTTC
>CAYRVZ010000408.1:0-1948 GCA_964427815.1 uncultured Saprospiraceae bacterium
TAGGCAAATGGATATTCAGAATTTCCAAACATGTCCTTTTTTAACACAAACAAAATAAAATTATGAAAAAAATAACGTTGTTATTAGTATTGATTAAAGCCTTCTTTTTAGGAACATCTTGTAATCAAAAAAACAATTCGTCCAAAAGAAAAAAGCAGCCTTGAAAAAAGCTGCTTTTTTTTGCACAACCATCACCGATACATCCCCGAACGAAGGATCTCTTCATTGACCTTATCAGCAACTAAGTACCGAACGGATTTTCCGGTCTTGATGCTCTTCCGAATAAAAGTCGCAGAAATATCCATTAAGGGTGCTTCAAAAAACTGGACCGCTGGATGGCTTTGTAAGTCACAGTTTTTATTATTAGGGCGATTATACACATAAATAGAATAATCCCTTAATAGGACTTCATAGTTTTTCCACTTAGTTAAACCACAAAGATTATCCCCGCCCATTATCAATGCAAACTCCCGATTAGGATGCTTTTCACGCAAGTAAATCAGCGTATCTACCGTATATGACGGTACGGGCAAGTTAAATTCTATGTCCGAAACTTGAAGATTGGGATTGCCTTCTACTGCTAACTTTACTAGATGCAGGCGGTCATAATTATTCGCAAGGCTCTGCTTTTTTTTAAGTGGATTTTGAGGGGATACAACGATCCAAACCTCGTCCAAATCCGTGCGTGTAGCCATATATTCGGCTATAACCAAATGCCCCAGATGTATCGGGTTAAAAGAACCAAAGAAGAGACCTGTTTTTTTCATCCTATAAAATTAGTGTGTATTTGTTTTGCAAAGTTAGGGATAAATTCTTTGAGACTTCCTCTCCCTTGTAACTGCGCTAAAATAAAAACAATTTAATCACCACCCCTACGACCACAAAAACCAATAAACGATACGCCCATATATTTGCGGAAGCGTATCGACTACCAAAATAACCACCAGCCCAACCGCCAGTGCCTTGCCCGATGGCAATCAAACCCCCTATTTTCCAATCTACTAACCCTTTCCAAGCAAAGACCGACAAAGCAATGGTCGTTAATACTGCCACCACGAATACTTTCAATGCATTGGCTTCCATCAATTCAAACTTAGCCCCCAATACCATAGCGGCTAAAAAGAAAACACCCATACCCATCTGAATAAAACCTGAATAAACACCTAAAAGTAAAAAGGCAGGAATCACTAACCATGGGCTACCTTGTTTAATATCACCCTCTTGATTCATGAGCCAGCGCTGAGGTTTAATTAATACAACCACTAGCATTATGACCATCAAAATCTTAAAAACAATTAAAAAACCTGAACTACTCACTATCGTTGCCAAATAAATGCCTCCCAAAGCCCCCACAGTCAAAGGCCCTAAATAGGGCAATCCATTTTTAATATTAAGTTTATCGTGTTTGTAAAAAGTAGCCGTTCCGATATAGGTTTGAGCCAACACGCCTACCCGATTGGTCGCGTTAGCGATATTACCTGGCAATCCCATAAGCTCTGTCAAAATACTCAATGTAATAATAGATCCACTCCCTGCCAACATATTAATAACACCTGCAACAAACCCTCCAACAATGGCAATTACATATATCATTTAGGCACGATGCTTTGGCAAAGCTCTATTAAAACTGAATTTGCAGATTTGGGATGAATGAAGCAAATCAATTTATTATCCGCTCCTCGTTTTGGCTTTTCATTCAATAACCTAAAGCCTTTTTTGCGTAAGCGCTCCATCTCTGCATAAATGTCTTCCACTTCGAAAGCAATGTGGTGCATGCCTTCTCCACGTTTTTCGATGTGTTTATGAATGGCGCTTTTATCGGAAGTTGCATGTAGTAATTCTATTTTCGTTTCGCCCACTTGAAAAAAGGAAGTCATGACATGTTCACTTTTCACTTCCTCTTGCTTAAAAGGGGGTACGCACAATAATTGTTCGTACAAATCATTGG
>CAYRVZ010000409.1:0-1936 GCA_964427815.1 uncultured Saprospiraceae bacterium
ACCAATAGATCCAATGGAATTGAAGGATGCTGTAAGTCGTGCATTAGCAAGTGTAGATGGAGATTTAGAGCATGAACGGTTATTGGAAGTGTTGAGGCATAATCTTGAAAAAAAGCCGCCAAAAATTGTTTTAAAAACCACTGAGCAGCGTTATGTGATCGATGTGAAAGATATTATTCATTTACAAGCTGATGGCGCCTATACTACCTTTGTGTTGAACGATAAGAAGATTATTGTTTCTAGAAATATCAAGCATTACCAAAATATTTTAGGAGTTGATTTTATTCGCTGTCATCAATCTCACTTAGTGCAAGCTAGCCATATTAAAGGGGTCGATAAAAAAGGATTTTTAATTATGTCTAATGAAAATCTAGTCCCCATATCAACAAGAAAAAAAGCTACAGTCCTACAATTTATTGGAGAGATGTAAGTCGAAAATAAAAATCGATCTCGTTTCAATTAGCATGCTTTTTAATGCGAAAAAGAATATAGCAAGATCCTATTTATGGGTAGAATAATGGGCAAGAAGAAAAAAACAAAAAAAAGTAAAAAGCTATTTAATCATTTTTTTGAATGTCCGCATCTCTAGAAAATTCTTTCATTTTGTTACTACGTTTTACGATAGGATTTTCATGTGCTAGCTGAAATGTTTTTCTAGATCTTACTATATCGATTGCAGCATATACTGCCTTGCGAAATGAGTCTGGATTTGCAGCATTTTTTCCCGCAAGGGCATAAGCAGTTCCATGATCAGGAGAAGTCCGTACAAAATCTAAGCCACCCGTAAAATTTACACCCTGACCAAAGGAAAGCAATTTGAAGGGTATCAAACCTTGGTCATGATACATCGCTAGAATTACATCGTACTTTCGATACTCATTTGAACCGAAAAAACCATCAGCAGGAAAAGGACCATTCACGAGTACACCTTTTTTCTTGGCAGCTTCTATAGCAGGACGTATGATTTTTTTGTCTTCATTGCCGATGGTCCCATCATCACCAGCATGGGGATTCAAACCAAGCACTGCGATGGTTGGGCGTTCAAAACCAAAATCCATTTTAAGCATTTTTTCTAGGATGAAAATCTTCTCTAAAATGAGTTCCCTTGTGATTAATGGAGCAACATCTGCAATAGCATGGTGGTTAGTCGCAAGACCTACCTTGATGTTGTCACTAGTTAGCAACATTAAGCTGTGGCCTTCTAATTCGGCTTGGAGGAATTCGGTGTGCCCAGCATATTTAAAGCCAGCAGATTTCATGGCAGCTTTATTGATAGGCGCTGTGACAAGTGCATCTATTTTATTCGATTTTAGGTCGGCTACAGCCCGCTCTAAAGCAATTTTTGCTAATTTTCCACTGGTTTCAGTGGCTTTACCAAAATCTAACTTTACATTTTCATTCCAACAATTGATCACATTGATTCGGCCAGCTTCGGCGTCTTCGACATTGTGCAGATTTGTGTTTTTGATGTGTTGGTCTGTAAAAGTATTTTTGTGGGCCGTAAGGACTGATGTAGAACCATAAATAATTGGAGTACAGTACTTTAGCATGTCTGGATGCAAAAAAGTCTTTAGAATTACTTCAGGTCCTATCCCGTTGATATCGCCTATCGAAATGCCTAGTTTAATGGATGTCATTTGTGTGTTTTTAGTTTTTCAGCCGAAAATTAGAATTTTTTATTCAGATGAAGTGCTTTTTAGGCTATAGAATTGAACGATTCCCGAAATACATGGTTTTATTACCTGATTAAAGATAAACAGTGAAAGCGAAAAAAAGATTTGGACAACATTTCTTAGCGAATGAAGAAATGGCAGAATCAATAGCTATGGCAGCGAAAGCACCTTCCGGAAATATTCTTGAAGTGGGTCCAGGGCAAGGGGTATTGACGAAGTACCTGATTCAAAGGAAGGAACAAATTAAAGTTGTTGAATTGGAT
>CAYRVZ010000410.1:0-1935 GCA_964427815.1 uncultured Saprospiraceae bacterium
ACAAATGGACTTTATTGTATTCTTTAATGAAACGATTGCCTTTGTTGGCTTTTCAGCCAAATCAGCTCTTTTGTTCGGATTGGCAATAAACTCTTTTGCACGAGCCCTCAAGTCATCAATTTGTTCGGGTTCTCCTCTTACTAAGAGGTCATTATTCGCATTGACCAAAACAGCGAATACATTACGCTTATTAAGTTTTACTTCATCTGCATCGTCTTCTGACCAAGGCGGCAACTTTACGGTGATTCCCGTATCGGGATTCATGGTAGTCGTCACCAAGAAAAAAACAAGCAAAAGGAAAGCGATGTCCGCCATTGAACTTGCATCGATTTCAGTATCCATTTTCTTTCCCATGATGCTATTTATTTAAATAATGAAAGAACCTCTGATACGACCAGCCCCAAAAAGGCTACGACCAAAAGCATGACAGTTCCATTTACAGAACCATTAACATATTTGAAGATACCACTGGTCACGCCTTTATCCGCAGCTGAATTTTGCAATGAAGCTGGAATATCTCCAGATGCCATCATAATCAACGCACCTAAAACGACAAATAAGACGACAAAACCAAGCATCACTCTTATCTGTCTTGGGTTCTCCATGAAGTATTTGGCAACTCCTACTAACATTATCACCGCTGCAATAACAGCTAATCCAATGCCCGCATATAATCCAAAATCATACCCTCCACCCATACTTAAGACTAGGTGAATGACAACTAATACTGCCCCCGTCAGAAAGGCGATCATTTGTCCTTTTTTCATCAAAAAATCATACATAATTATTTGTTTTACTTTGTTCAAGTAGATTGTGTTCTACTCCACCAAAATGTTCAAAAATAGGATTAGTCTCTATTGAAAATATTGTAACTAGCCAATAAATCCACTAATCCAAATGATGATTCTTCCATTTTCTGGGTAATCGAATCAATCTTAGAAACGATGTAGTTGTAAAAAATCTGTAAGATAATCGCTACAACCAAACCAAATACAGTTGTCAAAAGTGCAACTTTAATATCTTTCGCTACTACTGTAGGAGATAAATCTCCTGACGCTTCAATAGAATCAAATGCACCAATCATACCGATTACTGTTCCCATAAATCCTAGCATCGGAGCCAATGCAATAAACAATGCAATCCAAATCAGACCTTTCTCTAAAAGTCCCATTTGCACACTACCGTAGGAAATAATTGCTTTTTCAACAGCGTCTGGGCCGTTTTTTGCGTTACGCAATCCTTCATAAAGAACGCTTGCAGTCGGGCCTGGAGTTGATTTACACACCTCCATCGCACCAGCGACATCCCCTGATTTTAGGTGGTCATCTACGTTAGACATCAATTTATCTGTGTTTGCAGTAGCGATATTTAAGGTAATAATTCTTTCAATAGAAAAAGCTAGACCCAAAATAAGCGCCGCTAGTACAAACGACATAAACTGCCATCCACCGTCGATGAAATATTTCTTTACTAATTGGAAGCCTTTCGCTTCCTCCACAACAGCGTCAGCTCCCTGAGCCAACAAATCATGACCAAAATAGATGGTCAATCCAAAAACAAAAATTAGAGCAACTAATTTACGCATAGTCAAAAGGTTTAACATTTTAAAGATGATTTTTCTCATGAAGTTTTTCAATGGCGGAGAGTAAGGGATTCGAACCCTTGGTACACTTTTGATGTACACACGCTTTCCAAGCGTGCTCCTTAAGCCACTCGGACAACTCTCCAATTTATTGAAAATCAACAACTTCCAATCTGAAAGTCGTCCACTCACAGTAATTTTTTAAGTACAAAAAGCACTTAAAATCCACATTGTTTCCATAGTCAGACGCTAAAGTATTATAATTTTTGGAATTCAAAACTATTTTTTCCTATAAAACATCTTTTTTTCTTAGTTTTTAAGCTGAATCCCCTAAAAACAGTGCTTTTGCAGTG
>CAYRVZ010000411.1:0-1925 GCA_964427815.1 uncultured Saprospiraceae bacterium
GCTGGTTCTTCGTGCTCATATATCACCTTCATGCTTCCTAGGTAAAAAAAGTGATAGCTATTATTGTTATTGGCACCCGCAGAGGCTATTATTGTGATATTTCCGTCCATATTAGGCTTCATATCTACTGTGACGACCTTATTCGTGTTGGATGAAACATTCAAAAACAACGTGTCACTAGTCGCGCCATTGATAATATACTGCGTTTCTCTATTATCAGAAGCAAACCTGGAGGCAAAAATAGAAATCGTGTAGGTTTTGCTTGTGTTGAGCATACTTAAAGCTACCCCACCTGTCGGTTCCTTTTTGGAATCGAAAAGAAATTCGTTTCCGAAAAAGCTCTCTTCGGTAGCGGTAGAAGGAAAACCAATACTGATGTCTGGGCTAAGGGTGCCTGCATGATTAATGCCATTAAAAGGATCATTTACGGCTATCTTAACGCCTGAAAGGACCCCATCGGATTTGATTAGGTTCGTAACAGTTCCTGTAATAGGATCTTCTACATTATTCCAAGGGTAATCAGAGAGCTTGTCCCCAAAATCAATCAGTATCGTGTCATGAGACTGGGCTATCAAAGCTTGACTCAATAGGAATAAAACGAATAACAAGCTATATTTGGTGGCGTGAATCATATTATTTGTATTTTAATTTAACGAAAGGTGAATACCTGTTTTCTTGTTGTTTCGGCATTTGTACCGATGAAGATCTCAAATTGCCCAGGTTCTGTGACCCAGTTCATTTCTTTATCATAAAACCTCAAATCCTTTTCCGCAAGGTGAAAATAAAGCTCTTTACGTGCTCCCTTTTTGAGAAAAACCTGTTGAAATCCTTTTAATTCTTTGACAGGCCTAGTGACACTTGCAACCAAATCTCTGATATACAATTGGACGGTTTCTGTACCGTCATGCTGCCCTGTATTTTCGATCATTATGGATATCTCCAAAGGCTTTTCAGCTGTTACAAAAGGCTGATTGAGCATGATTTTGCCGTATTTAAAAGAGGTATAACTCAGTCCAAACCCAAAAGGATACAATGGGCTATTCGGTACATCCAGGTATTTGCTAGTAAACTTATTTTTAGCATCATAGGGTCTTCCCGTATTTTTCATATTATAAAAAATGGGGATTTGTCCGACGTTTCTAGGAAATGTCACGGGTAAACGACCAGACGGATTATATTTTCCAAAAAGCACGTCTGCAATTGCATTTCCGGCTTCCGTGCCCAAAAACCAAGTCTCAACGATGGCATCCGCATTTTTTTCTAACCAAGGTATTGTCAAAGGTCTTCCATTAGATAAAATAACGATGATGGGCTTACCCAAAGCTTTGCACCTCTTGGCTAACTCCAATTGTTGTCCAGGCAGACCAATATTTGCACGAGAAGCAGCTTCTCCACTCATCCCTCTGGACTCCCCTAGGCTCAATATGATTATATCCGATTTGCTAGCTATTTTTTCAGCTTCCGCAAAACCAGATTGATCCTCCCCATACGTAGCACAACCTTTTGCAAAAGTAAAATCAATGGCGCTACCCGCTTGCAAAAGACCTTGGTTCAATGTAAGACAGTCTTCAGCTTGACCAGCGGCACTCCAAGCGCCCAACATATCTTTATGGCTATCGGCCAATGGGCCAATGGCTGCAACACTCTTTTTTTCATTTAGCGAAAGCGGCAGAATATTCTGCTCATTCTTCAATAAAACAATGGATTTTTGCGCAAGCTCTCTGGCAAATTTTCTATGGGCTTTAGCAAAAACATACTTCTTTTCTCTTGCTTTATTACAGTATTTATATGGGTCTTCAAATAATCCTAATTCGTATTTCATTAATAAAATGCGCCTTGCTGCCTGATTTATCTGATGCATGCTCACCTTTCCTTCTTTCAAAGATTTTTTTAAATAATCATAAAAGACTGCGCCTTGCATATCC
>CAYRVZ010000412.1:0-1912 GCA_964427815.1 uncultured Saprospiraceae bacterium
TCATTACCCAGGGAGTTTCTTCTAGTAAGGCTGATTTTAATTCTTGATTTTTACTGAGATTACTCACCAATGCTTGCTTATCCACTGTCCGCCATTGTTCGAAAACACTTTTGATTTTTGGATGACTATTGGCAATACTGGTTGCTAGAGTATTGGCATACAATCGGCTAAAAATCTGTTCGCTACATTGGTGCGGATACTCCATAATGTAAGGCAAAGCTTGCACAGCATACCAAGCTGGATTAGCCGTAAACTCCAACGTAAGGCTGTGATTTTCAAGCGTTTGGGATTCACTAGCTTTTTTCATTGCAGCAAAAGTAAATGTTTTACTTTGTTTTGCTTTTACGGGTAAGGGCATCGTTTCAGTTACCAACATCCGATTGGTTACGACAGGCAAATAACTTGCTTCACCATCTGAATAGTCACCAGCCACTGCCGTCAACGTCCACTTTATCAATGGTGTCTCTCCGACAGAAGGGACTTTAAATCTAAAACTTACTGCTGTACTTCGTCCCTTTGGGACATTAATTACCTTATTAAATTGGGGATTATCTAACCACTTATAGACAGGCATGGTATGTAGCTCGTCCAATAGTTGTAATTCCACATTTGGCTGCAAATCCTTATCCGACATATTCACCACCTTTGCAGAAAATTCAATCTCATCAAATTCTCTTAAAAATCTAGGTGGATTCGGAATCACCATCAGTTCCTTTTGAGTAACCACTTCTTTCTGTTCATAAACATATCTGAGTTCTTGGTCATGCGCAAACAACATCAATTTCCATCTAGTCAATGCCTCATTCATCGTAAATTCAATAATAACATTTCCTTCTGCGTCTGTTCGCAAATCAGGTTTAAAGAAAACGGTTTCGTTTAAGTTTGTCCTGGGAGCAGGTGGAGCATTGGATTTCGTTTTTTGTTCAACGCCAGCAGGCGGCCCCATAGAGGATTCCGCTTTTGGTGATAGCTTCCCAACAGCCATATCAGTGTCTTCCTCCATTTCTGAGACTTCCATAACAATGGGTGCAGCCCTCTTTAATGAAACTCCTTGGGCAGCTCCAATGGTTACAACACTATACCTTTCTGCCCGAAATCTATTGATCCTATCGTACTGTTTCTCAAAGAAATTCTTGTCATAATTCTTGTGGCGATCATTGTCACTATTAATACCAAAACTTCCTATTTTATCCCAAATTGCACGGGTATATCTACTTGGATAGAAACTATTTATCCAATTATTGGGTACGAATGCGTCTAATGAAGCATCATAAAGGGAAGCGACTACTTCAGCTGCAGCGGCATCTGCTTTAGGTCCTGCTATTTTAATACGCCATTTTTCCTCTTGTCCAGGATACAACTTTTCGCGAAAGGATTCGAAACTAATTTTTAGGTCTTTATTCGACCAAGGCACAAAGAAAGAAACATTCTGATTGTAGAAACGGTTAAGGCATACGGCATAAATTTCGGCACTAAATCCACCTCTATCCCTTTCTGATATTTCAAAACTGATATTTTTTTGGGCGCCGTTAACGGAATATGAATTATTTATTGTCGGCACTTTATGCCGCCTTGTGGTGATGTTAAAATTCATGGGCCCGGCAGAAGCAATTTTAATTTTTGCGGATTCACCAGGCTCACCCGTTACTTTCACCTCCGATACATTAAAAAGATTAGGGGTATTATACTGACTATTGGACCCTTCTAGTTGAATAAACTTCGTAATGGCAATCTGTTCTCCATGCTTATCTTGCGTTGTGACTTCCACTTTGTAATAGCCCGCAGTCAACTCACCGATGGAAATAGAATCCGCTACTTTAGTATCAAATGGGACACTAATGACTACACTAGTTGCTGTCCAATTTTCTTTTTCATCTTCATCTCCGTAAGCAAAAAATGGAAACGATTTCGT
>CAYRVZ010000413.1:0-1895 GCA_964427815.1 uncultured Saprospiraceae bacterium
CACCAAAACAAAATATTATACTGATTCTTTTATCTTGCTCACGAAAGGATGGAAGTATTAAAAAAGTAGGTAATAAAATTTTATTTTATCTTTGCACCATGCCAATACTATTAAAGAAAAACTTAAAACCAGATGGGGTTTTGGGCTTGTGGAACATCACTGAGCCTGAATCTTTTTTTACCAATAGGCTGACACTGTCTGTTGCGGAAGAGGCCAACCTAAGCCAAATCAAAGGGCACCGTCGGTTGGAATGGCTGGCTGCAAGGTACCTTTTGCATATTTTGTCCGAAAGGACGAATAGAGGAGAAGTGCTGAAGGATGAGTTTGGAAAACCATTCCTGAAAGGATCTGAATGGGATGTTTCTTTGTCGCATTCTAACAATTTGGCAGGAGTAGCGGCTTCGTCTAAACGAATTGGGGTGGATGTTCAAAAAGAAGTACTTAAAATAGAACGAATAGCCCATAAATTTTTAAATACAAGAGAGGTCGCCAGCATTCGGTATCGTAACCGAATCACCTATCTACATTTATATTGGGGAGCCAAAGAGGCCATGTATAAGGCATATGGTAGAAAAGAGATAGATTTTAAGGCGCACATGATGATTGAACCGTTTATTTTGAATAAAAATGGGGGCACGATGATCGGATGCCTTAAAAAACAGGGCATTTTGATGAATTTTGACATTGAGTACCAGCTAATGGGGTCTTTTGTGATTGTGATTGCGAAGCATAAGTCCTAGCCCAAAGAGGTAATTATTGCTTTTCTATTTTTCTATGTTTAAAAAGAGCCTATATTTGCGGTTGCATTGTTCATTTTAATTTATTTCATGAAAGTTTTATTAAGCCTAGCTACCGCTATGCTATTGTCTTCTTTTGCGCAAGCACAGCCATGGCATAGAATTGTCAAAATTGAATTTACTCAAGCGCCTACTCAAGCTTCCGTCGATTTAGCCAAGCTAAGATTTAATAAGCAAGTGGCGTATAGCTTAACGATAGATGATGGCGTGGCGGATGTCTATCACGTAGCCTATCCACTGGTAAGGGGTATGCAGGTAGATAGCAGTTTTGTATATGCTGGAGAGGATTTTGGCGCTGGAGAATACTTTGTCAAACCAGGTGGGTATAATTTTACAAATGGTTGTGGTCAAAAAATACCCTTTAAATTTGGGTTGTCCATCAATGCAAGATATGTCGGGTTGACGGATAAGTACATGTATTGGGATGAAATACAAGAAATTTATGATGCGGGTTGGGACATCTTTAACCATTCTTATAATCATGAAACCAATCCAGCCGAGCCAGTCATCACATTTTTAAATACGCCTATCTCCTATGAAGCGTATATAGAAGGCAATGCCGATACTATCTTAGCCAATATCGGTTTTTACCCAAGGCATTTTGTTGTGCCAGGCAATAGTGAGTCCGTTTTGTGTGAGTTTGGACTGACCCCAGAATGTAATCAAATAAATAAACACGGTGTCGTGGCTATCTATAACCAAGATTATAGTTGGCAAGGACCCACCATTGAGGTGACGGAGCCCATTGATTTTGATTTTTTCAAATTGGATAGAAATGCTCTTCCTTGGGATGGACAGTGGCAAAGTGTGGTGGATACCGTCCAAAAAGCGATTAATAAGGCGACAGATCAGCATCATCTCTGGCTCAATGATTATACCCATTTGGTGAGCCGTGCTTCAGCAATAGTGCCGGGGGTGAGTAACCTAGGATATTCTTACCTGAAGCAATTATTGGAAATCATCGATGGTCAGTATGGCGCAAATGGTTCAGATGTGATATGGGTCGCAGGACTACAAGAAGTTTATGAATATATTTATACGCGGGACCGAACGAATGTCGCCGTTTCTTTGGATAAGAATGTTTTAACCGTAGAGCTA
>CAYRVZ010000414.1:0-1885 GCA_964427815.1 uncultured Saprospiraceae bacterium
CTCCGAGAAATGTGTTTTAAGCCAAGTTGTTTTACCTGTACCGCGAGAGCCGAATAGGAAAAAACTCTTATTTTTAGGTGGTTCAAATAGCCTTTGATACATAGTAATTGGATGTAATGGACTTAAGAACTCCATTTTACATTGTTTTTAGGATGTTTAAAGTTTATTTTTAGTTTTTCAAAAGGGTTGGTAAATTTTAGCTTCACTTTTAGGTTGGGTGGATATTTTTAAACCTACGGTGAATCAATAGCTTACCGTTGGGCTTCGCAAGCTCAGCGCCAATTTACTGATTTATAAATAAACCAGTATTCGTCATGCCGATGAAGATCAGTATCTTTTTTTCTATTGCATAGTCTCAAGCATGGATTGCGGTCTACACCGCAATGACGTTATGGATGCCGCCTAACCCTCTCCCACAGGGAGAGGGTATAAAGCGTAACGCTCTTTTACAAAAAAAATGAGTCTATTATTTTTTATCTGATTTTTTAGACGATGTTTTTTTGCTTTTTACTGAAGCGCCTTTTTTGCTAACTTTCTTTGGCGCGGTGGTAACACCTTTTGTTAATGAAAGACTGGATTTTATTTTATTGTAAATCACATTTCCAATGCCTTTTACTTCTTTGATTTCTTCGATCTTTTTAAACTTTTTGTGTTCTTGGCGATATTTAATAATGTTCTTTGATTTTACTTCGCCTACCCCTGATAAGTAATGTTGTAGTGCCGCTGCATTGGCTTTGTTTAAGTTTACAGTTTCTGCAGAGGTAGAAAATGAAGCTAAAGAAAGTGTTGCCGCGAGAATTAATGAGGTTATTTTCATCGTATGTGTCCTATTTTTTTTAGTGATTATTGGGGGAAAGCGACACGGATACTATTTGTAAATTTCAATCAGCTCAAGTTTTTCAGACGGATGGCAGTTGGTAGATATTCCCCAGCCTAAGCTGGGACTCCTGCAGACATTTATGAATTACGAATATAGTGCTGCAATTCTTCAAGTTGTTGCTGATTATGAATCTTGCTCCAAGATGATAAAAATCTCATTAATAAAACTCTCAAAATCAGTCAAATGTTGTTCAATAATAGAAACGACAATGTCCATATTCAGTTTTTGATAGTCGTGCACAGATATATTCCTAAAGCCCACCATTGATTGCATCCGCGCGCAGGTTTGTTTGGATATGATTTGATTGTCGTGTAATAAATCAAAGAGCTCCCTGCTTGTTTTTGGCAGCCCAAGTTTTTTGATTCTTATCAGGTGTGTTGCAATATCGATAGTGGCTTGGGATGCTCGTTCTAAATTTAATATTACCGAGTCTTGCTTGGCATAGTTTTTGTGAAAGTCAGCTTTATTATCATATTCTTCATGGATACGTTTCAAACAACGTTCTATGGTGGCAATTTTATTTAAAATAACGTCTTTAGTCATTGAATACTCTCTTGTCAGCGTAGATCGCGTCCAGTATGGGTTTTCGCTCCTCTTGGAACCGCAAGTAAAAACTGTATGCCAATGTTTCGAAAGACTCAACCTCAAAACCACTTCCTTGTATGCGCTGCCCTGTAGATATGATTTGATAACGAAAAATGGTATCCGTTTGCGCTAGATTCACTAAGTCTACATCAATACCCAATTCGCTCGATAATGTATTGGCAATTTCCCAGTTTTGCACCGATGTGATGGGGCTATCTGTCAAATAAGATAGATCAATATCACTTTTGTGTGTTGCGGTGTTATTTGCATAACTCCCAAATAGATAGACAGCTTTAAGTGAATCAATTTTACTTTGAAGCACTTGAGTAATAGTCTCTTTTTGTTCTAAGGATAATTTCATGCTGTATTATTTATTATATCGATCTATCTATGTTTGAGCATCATAGCATGAGTGTCCGT
>CAYRVZ010000415.1:0-1861 GCA_964427815.1 uncultured Saprospiraceae bacterium
AGTATCGCTATAAGACGCCGTATCCGACTTCGTTGGACTTTTTGAGGCATCTTGAACCGCAGGTGCCCGACTCTTTGCAATATCTGATTACAGATTGGTTTAAAGAAATCACCTTGTATGATTATCGGTTGCCCAAAGCTACCGCCCAAAAAATGGAGAATGGGGGATATTCCGTTACTGTAGATATTTTGGCGAAAAAATTGAAAGCAGATTCTGTTGGAAATGAAACGGCTGTGGTTGTGGATGATTGGGTAGATATCGGACTTTTTGCTGATAAGAAGGAAGAGCGATTGATGTTTCAACAAAGAGTCAAAATCAATCAGGCATCTATGTCTTTTACCTTTGAGGTGGATTCTTTGCCGCTTCGTGCAGGAGTAGATCCCAGACACCTCTTAATTGATAGGGTTTATAAAGACAACTTCAAAAATATTGAGCTATTGGAATGAGGGATGTTACTCCTCTTTCTTCTCTTTAGATTCTTTTTTTAGCCATAAATCGGCGATAATCAATCGACTACTTTTTTCATAGCTGAAGTAACTAATCGCCCAGTTCAAACCGACAAAGAATCTATTTCTAAAGCCACTGATTGACATTAAATGGACAAATAACCAAAGCAACCAAGCTAAATAACCTCCAAACTTAAGCTTGCCCAGATCTGCTACAGCTCTATGACGACCAACGGTAGCTAAAGAACCTTTGTCCACGTATTTAAACGGTTTTAGCCGTTTGTTATTAATAATATTAAGGATGTTTTTTGCCACATTTTTGCCTTGCTGGATAGCGGGTTGTGCGACCTGTGGATGCCCATCGGGTGTATCTTCTGTGGTGATAATCGCAATGTCACCTATGGCAAATACATTATCCAAGCCATTAAGTTGGTTGAAGGCATTCGTCGTAATTCTATTTCCTCTTGCAAAGTGCTCTTTCTTAATTCCATCAGGAGCCTGACCTTTTACACCAGCCGTCCACACTACATTTTTAGTGCGAATTCGCTTCCCGCTTTTCATCGTGACCACATGCCCGTCATAATCGGTTACAATCTCCTCAAACAGTACTTCAACATCTAATTTTTTTAAAAACTTTAATGTTTTCTTCGAAGCTTTTTCGGACATTGAAGCAATCAATTTATCGGATCCTTCAATTAGATATACACGCATGCTAAAAGCAGGATACTCGGGGAAATCCTTTGGAAGGATATATCTCCTAAATTCCGCTAATGCGCCTGCCATCTCAACCCCTGCCGGTCCTCCTCCAACTACGACAAAGCTAACGAGCGCTTCTCTGTCCACTTCGTTACATGTGACGGCTAGCTCTAGATTATGCAACATTTTATGGCGAATCTTTATCGAATCAAGGAGACTTTTCATCCCTAAACTGTTCTTTTTGATTCGATCCATCCCAAAAAAATTAGTTTCTGTGCCAGTTGCCAATACTAAGTAGTCATAGTCGATAGGCCCCCTGCTCGTTGAGATTAGTTTTTTCTCTGTTGATATTTCTTCTACTTCCGCTAATCTAAAATAAACGTTTTTATGCTTGGAGGTTTGTTTTCTGATAGGGAACCCAATGCTGCTGACCTCTAATTCACTGGTCGCAACTTGATAGAGTAGGGGCTGGAAAGTATGGTAGTTATTCTTATCTATCAGCACCACCTGAACCTTCTTTTTTTTTAGATGCTTAACCATTGAGAGCCCAGCAAAACCTCCGCCTATGATAACAACCCTAGGGTGTTTGGAGGTGGGCAAACAAATGGCCTCTTCTAGTAACTGTTCAATTTGCTTTGTAGATGTACCCATAAATGACTGTTTAAAGTTGATTAGTTAATCTAGATTTATTGCCGATTTTGCTCAAAGATATGATTTTA
>CAYRVZ010000416.1:0-1858 GCA_964427815.1 uncultured Saprospiraceae bacterium
CACTTTATTTTGGTTACCCAATCTCCTCTTATCAAATCAGTAGTCGGGATATGAATCTTTTCATCAACGCCAACCTCAAAAGTAAAAGTTTTATCCAATTTAAAATCAGAAGGTCTAAACATGTGAACCGTTCCTTTAGCGGGTTCGGGTGTTGGTAATTTAATTACTAACTCAGCTGCCTCATTGCGTAGCTCTACTTTCTTCTCAAGTCTTAGAAGATTTGCTTGTGCATCAATATTGTGCTGGTAAGAGACTCCTTCTTGGTAGTAATCTGGTCTGACCAAATTGACTCCTTTACGTACTGCCACCACCACAACGCTGATCATCCCAATCATGAAGACAACATAAACAATGGCAATAGATGTACCCCAATTTAGTTTCATAGCTTTTAGTTTTAGTCAGTCAGACCCATTATTTAACAGGCCCTACAAAGTTAATATCAACTTCCTCCAATTGCTTACCTTCAACAAACACCCCAACCTTCACCATTGTTGAGTGTCCGTGGATATCTTTTTTGTCCAAGGTTAAAAAGACAGAACCTTCGACTCTACCTTTTGGCTCTACAATAAACTTTTGCAGCCCAATAAACTCTAATTTGCCATCAACCTCCAGCAGTTTCAGTTCAACGGGAATGGTTTTTCTCGTCTTATTAATCAATTGGTAGGTATAGAAGTTTTTCCCATGCTGCTCATCCACCTTCATATAGACACTCCCCCTAGTCCTTTGAATAAATAATTTTACGGAAGTTCTACTGGTCAACAAATAACCTAAAAAGCCTAACAATGCGACCATTACTACAGAATAAGCAATCGTTCTCACATTAAAAATCTTGGTTTCTTTTTTATTGACAATGCTATTATAGGAGGCATATCTTATCAAACCTTGAGTTCTTCCGACTTTCTGCATGATGCTATCACAAGCATCCATACAAAGGGTGCAATTGATACATTCTAGCTGAGTACCATTTCGAATATCAATACCAGTTGGACACACTTTCACACAAAGGTCGCAATCCACACAATCCCCTAGGACTTCTTCGCCCACAAAGGAAGCAGTCGTGACCCCAACATCAGAAAGTGCCACATCTGCTTTCTTTTTCTTCTTTTTGGCTTTTCCTCTTGGTTCACCTCTTTCAAAATCATAAGAAACCGTGATGGAATTCTTGTCTAAGAAAACGCCTTGCAATCGTCCGTACGGGCAGATAGTGGTACACACTTGGTCTCTTAAATTAGCAAAGACCATAAAGAAAATAAAGGAAAAAATGAGTATAGCAATAAAACCACCGATATGTTGCCCAAGTGGTTCCGTAATAATTTTTATTACTTCATCTGAACCGATGACATACATCAAAAAGAAATTGGCGATGATAAAGGCTATCAAGTAAAAAATAGCCCATTTCAGTATTTTCTTCTTTTTCTTTTCATTGGTCCATCCTTGTTTATCAAGTCTTCTAGATTTATTAGCATCCCCTTCTACCCAGTATTCAATTTTCCTAAAGACATGCTCCATAAAGATGGTCTGAGGACATAACCATCCACAGAAAAACCGCCCATAAATCACCGTAAAAAGTAGGATAAAAACAATACCCGTTAGCATAAAGACCGCGAACAAAAACGTATCCTGTACTGTAAAAGGAAAGCCCATTACAATGAACTCTTTCTTCAAAATATTAAAAAGCAACAACGGCTCCCCTTTAATTCTAATAAAGGGGCCTGCCAAAAATAAAACCAGCAACAAGACCGCCACTATTGTTCTACGCCAGTAGAATTTACCCTTTTGTTGTTTGGGGTACACCCAAATACGCTTCCCAGATTCTGACACGGTCGCCAGATGATCTCTATATTCTGAGGAAGAATTT
>CAYRVZ010000417.1:0-1829 GCA_964427815.1 uncultured Saprospiraceae bacterium
TGACTTACTCTACTAGCCTTATACATACTTCTAGTATTGGTATTGAATATGAGTATAATTATGCGGTCTATAATTTTTATAAATTTCTAGAGCAATATGACGAAAAAGAAACCAAGAATTCAGGTAAACGGATGATGATATTTGGGGGGCATGAATTTGGTTTTGGGCCAGTAGGCTTAGGGGGGCAGATTGGTTTTTATGTCGGTCCCTATCGGACTTCACTACAAAATTTTTTTTACAATAAAATCAATTTAAAGTATCATTTCCGACCTTGCGGAAAAGAAGGCGTACAGCCTTTTATAGGTTTATATATGAAGGCGCATTTGGTGGAGGCGGAGTATATTGCTTTAGGAGTTGGGTTGAAATTGTGATACTTGCATAGTTGTAATAAATTACCTATATTTGTGTCTCTCTAGTAAAGGTATTTTAAATCTCATATTCTATGAAATACCTGTATAGTTTCTTTCTATTGCTATTTTGGCAGTCTTTGGCTTTTGGTCAAGTAGATTCGATGTCGGCAGTTCTCCGGCCTTGGAGTATTAAATTGGACGTAACCCGTTTTTTGAGTAGGATGCCTTCTGCTCAAGTATCCCTTGCATATCGTTATTCTGATAATATAGGTTTTGAATCTGAGCTGAATTACTATTTAGCTTATATTCAAAGGGAGCGGTCTGAACCTTTACTAGATGATTTGGTGCTAAGCTTAGACGCTAGTAAACCGAATTTGCTTTTGTCAGGCATCATGAAAGGCTATTTTGACCGGTGGAATAATGTCCTGTATGTCGGTTTGAAAGGAGCTGTTGGGGTGGCCAATTTTGACCTTGAACGTAGAGTTTGTGTGGACGCCCAGTTGAGCCCTACGGGTGTTTGCCGATGTCTGCAAGGAGTAACAAGACAACTGAAAGTGCAAAAAAAACACTTGCTATATGGGCTTCGATTGGGTGTGGATGATAGCCTTTCGGATCGATTATATTTTGATGTCTATGTGGATATCTTGGGTTATCAAACAAGATCCAATTCCACTTATGAATCTTTGTATCATCAAACTTGTGACAAAACACCAGATTATATCTGGAGGAATTTGTATTACAGGAACGATCTGTCCCGACCCAAAACCGATGGATTATTTGATGACTTAACAGGTGAGACAAGCAATATTTCTTGGTTTCTTGGATTAAAAATAGCTTATGTATTATAAATTTTTCTTTTTTGTGAGTCTTGTAGTCTTATTGTTTACGAGGTCTCAATGTTCCCGGCCCATATATCCAGGGCTGATAGAGGTTGACCTCCTTGTAACAGACAAAGATGGCTCCCCTGTAGTAGGTGCACCATTGTATTTGTCTAGAGAAGGATGTGCTTTGGATACCTTCCGATCGGATGAAAATGGGAAGGCTTCCTACTCCTTTTTGCCCGATGAGGATGAAACTGAGAAGAGATTTTCCTCTGGATATTACCAGATCGGTGTCTTGTCTCAGGGTTTTACCTCGGATGATGTGTTGACTTTTATTAACTCGGGTAAGTATTCAGCGGAGTTTGTGGCGCAGCGGGCATTGCCCTTGTTATCGGTTACCGTAAAAGCAAGTGAACATGATTCTATTCTTTTATTTCGAAGACGCACTGGTTTATTCTATTGCGCTGGAAACAGTTCTGTAGTCTTGCCTTTAGATACGAATTTTTACCGAATTCAAGATCCTAGTATTGATTTTAACGCTACTATTTGGGTACCCGAAAATGATACTAGTATTTTTACTGCTAGGATATATGATGCTTTGGCTATTAGGGATACTTTACTTGAGGTGGTAGTAGAGGAGGAATTGGTTGACTGGGTT
>CAYRVZ010000418.1:0-1823 GCA_964427815.1 uncultured Saprospiraceae bacterium
GTGTGTAGTCTGCTCGTAACTTCGAAGTATTAACGATCCAAATGTTTGAATTAGTTGTATTTTTTCCGATCTTTGCAGATAGTTGTGGATCATCCTATTTACAGTAACATGTCCTTAAATTTTATAATATGGGTCGATTTTTTAATCTTTGGATAGTGATTTGTTTTTTCAGTGTGCAACCTGTTCATGCACAGTTGAGTCTGAAGATGGGGTATGGTATTGGTTTCATCAAAGAGGAACCCAACAAGATTTTTGCTGAACTAAGAAACAGGAAAAAGTTTCTAAGTCTAGAAGATAAGCGATATAGAAACATGCAAGGCTTGGCATTAGGTGTAAGATTTGCGCAAGAACATATTGCAATGGAATTTGATCTTGACTATCGTTTTTGGACGATTGAGGGTTCTGGTAAGGATAGCACAGGTACTCTAGAAAAGTTAAAAGCCTCTATTACCAATGCTTCGCTAGGGTACAGCATAGAATACTTATACGATAATTTTGGAATTGGGACTTCTTTTCATTATAACTTCTTTAGTCAGCGGATTAAACACAACATAAAGGGCAACCTAAAAGATAAGAGTAAATATTTGAGTCAAAAGGTTTTTGTAGGACTATATATTCCAGGAGGTCGAAATACTATTTTAGCTTTTAGACCCTATATAGAAATTCCTTATGGAAATGTAAATTTTTATTTTATGGAACGTGGTCTTGGCAATCGACGAAATGAACTGAAGAGATCTGATTTTGATTACCGACCATCGTCATTTGGTATTCAATTGATGTTTTTGAATGGAGGGATACGGTAAATGAATGGGGCTTAGCATCAACGCATTACCAGCTGGTGATTTTTGCTCATTTTACACTTCTGAAATTAGCTCTTGGACTTCGTAGTCTGCGTTTTATCAAATAAACCAAATTGTGAGAAGTGGTGCTGAATGTGTTTATCCAAATAATAAAGCCATTCATCATAGCTTAAATAGCCAAAAAATGGATGAAAAGTAACCTTGGTTAATTCTTTTTTGAAATACAAAGCAAACTCATTTACGGAAATATTATAGACCCAAATGGCCTCTTTTAAACTCGAAAAGCGGGGTGGCAACACCTCTCCAACTGGTAATGCGCCTTTTGCCGTAAAATTCTTAGGAATGGAAATATCGTTATTAAAAAACTTAGCCTTCCAAAAAGCCATACGTTTGGTCGGAATTAGATTGGTTGGGATAATCTTTTTTGAGGCATAAGCGATTTCCAAACTTAAATGCTCCACCATCTGCTGAGCCGTAATATCCCCCCATAACGAGGGTGTACTTTCCTTTAACAGCATTAAATACTGAGGTGATTTTTTAACAATAAATTCAAATCGATCCAATGGTTTGAATTTTTACTTGAACGGTTCCGTTCAAGGTAATTTGAAGATATAGGGAACCTTCTTTAATCTCAAAGTTAAACATTATTTCCTTATCAGGCTGTATATTTGCAGAAAAATTTTGATTAAAATTTGTACCGCTGAGTTCATTTATCTTATCTAAAGTACTAGAGGATAACTTGTGTATTTGTGCATTGATAGCCTTTTCTAGGGTGTTTTGTATCTTCTTCTTGAATAATTTTACACCTTTACGCATCAAAAAAGTACTTCCAGTTAGTTGGATGTCAAAGTCATTAATGAGTAGCTCTGTGTGCTTTTCATTCATGTAAGGCGCTCCTGAAGCATCTAAATACCCATTAATAGCACCTGATACTTTTATTTTAGCACGAAGCAATCTGCCTGCAAAATCAATTTTGATATCCTCAATTTTAACTTTTCTCTTTTTTAAGGGTATTTCTGTTCC
>CAYRVZ010000419.1:0-1794 GCA_964427815.1 uncultured Saprospiraceae bacterium
GTAATAGTTCGTAGTAATCTGACTATAATTACCGCCAATAAAAAATATCATTATTTACCTGCCTTTTTTGCTCAGCATGGTGTAGAAGTTATCTCTTCTTTACCTTTTTATAGTGCCAACAGAACAGACAAACAGCGAGGTGATGGCGTTTTTGAAGCATCTATCAAGGCAATAGAAATGCTCAATGAACAAGGATATGGAAAACCGAATTCGGGGCTTATTTTTAATTTAGTTTACAATCCTACTGGTGCTATTCTTCCTGGAAATCAGGTTGAATTAGAAGCAGAATTTAAACGTCAGTTACTTAGAAAGCATGATATTGTTTTTAATCAGTTATTTGCGATAACGAATCTACCCATCAATCGGTTTTTGGATTATTTAATCCAAAATGGCAATTATGAATTTTACATGGAACAATTATTGGATGCTTATAATCCAGCCACAGTGGGTGGCTTGATGTGTCGAAATACGGTTTCTATCGGCTGGGATGGCTATATATACGATTGTGACTTTAACCAAATGTTAGATTTAAAGGTAGCTTGCAAATCCAAACATATAGCTGATTTTGATGCACAAATCCTTTCTGAAAGATTGGTCATTTTAGGTCAACATTGCTATGGCTGTACGGCAGGTTCTGGTTCCAGTTGTGGCGGAACTATTGCCTAATGATTATGTCTTAGTGATCTACATTACAAATTAATTTTCCTTTAAGCCGTATATTTGCACAACCTTAAGTATACATCAGAATTAGCTACTTACAAGGTGCATTTATTTTGAGTTTATTTACATTTGAACGACTAAACAAAAACAGCTTATGGCGTTATTTGATGACAATATGACCAAGCAATTAAAAGACCTTATTGGCGAACTACCTCAAAAAATTGAGCTTGTCTATTTTATGGAAACCAACTGTGAGTCTTGCGAAGATGCCGAAAAATTCCTTACAGAAATAACTGCGCTAAATAAAAATATATCCTTAAATATCAATGACTTATCGAAAGATTCAGTTATTTTCGAAACCTTTAACGTAACTAGGACACCTGCCATTGCCATCGTGGCGGAGGACGGAACAGACTATGGGATTCGTTTTTATGGTATCCCTTCTGGTTATGAGATTAATTCTTTTATTGGATCTATCAGAGAAGTGGGTGGATTTATGGAACCTCTAGGGGAAGACATGCTGAAAAGAATTAAAGCTATTGATAAAGATGTTCATATTCAAGTTTTTGTAACCCCTACTTGTCCACATTGTCCTGGGCCCGTAATGGTCGGTCATAAGCTAGCAATGCTCAATCCACATATCAAAGCTGACATGGTAGAAGCGACTACTTTCCCAGGGCTTTCGCAAAAATATGGCGTAAGAGGCGTACCGAAAATTGTCATCAATGAAACTAGTGGATTTGTTGGTTCTCAACCACTAGGCAAGTTTATGGAAGTTATCGAGGCATTGTCCTAAAGACAAAAAATATCGCATTAAAAAAAGGTTACATCCGAATCAACTTCCCAAAACTTATAACCTCTTGGTTATCCGGAATTTCATAAAAAACAATACACTTTGGAAGCCCAAAGACATCCACTACATTCCTGTTTTGTTTGACTTTCAGCTTACGCAAAAAATGACCTACAATATCATACAAAGCGCGTATCGTTTCCGGTGAATAGACCTTTGTAAAAGCACTACAATCATCAATAAATATCCTTGACTATTGTTATTTAAAGAGGATATTAGTTCTCTTGGGCAACAGTTGTTAGCGCATATTCTTTAAAAACAAGCTCAATATTTTATTTTTTTGT
>CAYRVZ010000420.1:0-1792 GCA_964427815.1 uncultured Saprospiraceae bacterium
AAAGTTAAAAAGAAAAATGGAGATAACCTATCTGCAACACGCATCAATCATATTATCACCCCTTTTAGGATGATCATCAATGAAGCAGCCAACCGCTTTGATTTTAGCTCGCCTTACCATGGAATTAAATCCCTTAAAGTAAAAAAAGTTGATGTTGAGCCGTTTAGTATAGATGAGGTAAAGCTAATTCTGAATGAGGTCCGTGATGATTATAGAAATTACCTGACCGTGAGATTCTTTACTGGTTTACGTTCTAGTGAAATAAACGGCTTGCAGTGGAAGTTTGTAGATTTTGAAAGAAGGCAAATTCTAATTCGTCATGCTTGGGTAGTGAATGAACTAATTTATACCAAAAATGATGGCTCCTTTAGAACCGTTGATATGTCTGAGTTGGTATACAACACGCTTCAATCGCAAAAGGAAGTCACTGGGAATATTGACTTTGTTTTTTGCACTCAAAACTTAACTCCACTTGGAGTTAATAACTTTGCAAATCGCGTTTGGAAGCCATTATTAAATTATCTAGATCTACGTTACAGACGACCTTATCAAACACGTCATACTGCTGCCACTCTTTGGCTGGCTGCGGGAGAGAGTCCAGAATGGATAGCTAGGCAGATGGGTCATACAACTACTGAAATGCTATTTCGAGTGTACTCTCGCTTTGTTCCAAACTTAACAAGACAAGATGGCACAGCCATGGAAAGGCTTCTTTCAGAAAATGGGTTAACTACGAAAGAGGAAACCGACGATGAATAAATCAAACAGTGACCAAATGCAACGGCTAGTCGATGCCTTAATGTTTGCCTTTAGGATCAATACAGATGATTCGCTTGTTGGAGTTTTAGGTTCTGGATTTGAAAGGACTAATCAAGAGGCTCTAACTACATGGGTGCATAAAACCTTGGTAAAACCTGACCTTCAATTAGCAGAGAGTGTTTTACCAAGGCTAATTGACCGTTTAGAGGAATTGCTAAGAAATAGAGGTGAAAAATACGAATGATTACAAGACAACAAAATGAAGTACTAATAGGACAACGATTATCAGGTGAATTTACTATTAAGAACCCAAGTTACCGTGTAACTAAAAAAAATAGTGGCTATCTTATCTTCGATTTAAAAACAAACCTTTCACCCGTAAAAGCAATTGCATGGGAAGGATCCTGCAATGGTATGAATAGACTATGGCATGGTCAAATATTCAACTTGAAGGACTTTGGGAGAAATTTAATGGTCTATGGCAAGTAAAATGCCTATCTATTAAATATACGAATAAACAAGCTCAAGAAATCGCACAAGCTAAAATTCGACTACGCGCACTTTTTGCTTGGTTGCCAGATCAAATTCTAAAAAAGTTTGTTATTCAAATATTGAACGATGAAGCTATTGCGAAAGATTTTTCAGAGTCCCCTGCAAGCCTTAATCATCACCATGCATTCTTTGGTGGTTTGTTAGTTCATAGTGTAGACGTAGCTTGGCAAGTTTTTAATCAGCATAGAATACCCGATCAAGAGCGTTACTTAGGAGTAGTTGCTGGTCTTTTTCATGATTTAGGAAAAATTAAAACGCTGACTTCTAATATGAAAAGATCGCAGCTAGGAGTGCTTGTTGATCATGAGCAATTAACACTAGAGATACTATCGGCTCACTTGAGTTGGCTTGAATCCCAAAATCCTAACCTGTCAGTAGCTTTAAGAAATTTACTATGTTGGAAGCCAAAGGGCTTTGACCGTATTCCAAAGTTTGAGGTGTATGAGGTCATTCAAATGGCGGATAGGGTCAGTGCTGGCTC
>CAYRVZ010000421.1:0-1789 GCA_964427815.1 uncultured Saprospiraceae bacterium
GTAAGTTATACAAAGTCTCCTAAGCGTATTATAATGGTAACAATTAAACACTTAGAGACAAGCTTCAGTATTCATGGCCTTACTTGATATTCTCCGCTTCCCCGATCCTCGTTTACGCAAAAAGGCACTGCCTGTTTCAACGGTAACGGATCAAACCCGCCAGCTTGCGCAAAATATGCTCGAGACAATGTATGCCGCCCCGGGCGTGGGTTTAGCTGCAATTCAAGTCAATGTTCAACAGCGTGTTGTTGTTATTGATATTTCTGAAGACAAAGATGACCCTCTATGCCTGATTAACCCCAACATTCTACACAAAGAAGGCACAGAAGAGTCAGAAGAAGGTTGCTTATCTGTACCAGAATATTATGCAAGTATTAAACGAGCAGAAGCAATCAAAGTAAGCGCTCTTGATAGAGAAGGTAAAGAGTTTGAGCTTGAAGTGGATGGCCTATTAGCTGTCTGCATCCAACATGAGTTAGACCATCTAAACGGTAAAGTATTTGTCGACTACCTCTCACCGCTAAAGCAAAAACGTCTTCGCAAAAAAATAGAAAAACTATCCAAACAATCTACCTAACCTACCTAATATGAATTCCTCATTACGTATTATCTACGCAGGAACTCCCGACTTCGCGGTTCCCGCCTTACAAGTACTTATAGACTCTCCCCACCAAGTTGTTGCCGTGTACACACAGCCAGACCGGCCTTCTGGTAGTGGCCGAAAAATACACTTTGGGCCAGTCAAACAATTAGCTGTTGAGCATGATATTCCCGTTGAGCAGCCCAAAAGTCTAAAGTCAGAAGATGCTCAACAAACCCTAGTAGCGTATCAAGCCGATGTCATGATAGTTGCCGCCTACGGCCTTATATTGCCGCAAGCTATACTCGATACTCCCAGCCATGGCTGTTTGAACATTCATGGATCCTTACTTCCTCAATGGCGAGGTGCAGCCCCAATACAACGCGCTATTGCCGCTGGAGACAAAAAAACAGGCATTACCATTATGCAAATGGATAAAGGTCTTGATACGGGTGATATGCTACATAAAAGTACACTTGCAATAACTAAAACAGATACAGGCCAAACGATTCATGACCAGCTATCTATTCAGGGTGCAAAGGACATAATGCTCGTTATAGACCAATTAATGAATGAGTCACTACAGCCAACCCCCCAAAATGACTCATTAGCCAGTTATGCACATAAATTATCAAAAGCTGAAGCCAAGATAGATTGGTCTCAATCCGCAGAAACAATAGATCAAATGGTACGTGCCTTCAACCCTTGGCTCATTGCTTATACACATCATGGTGGTAAAACAATAAAAGTACTAATGACAACTGCAACCCATACAGAGGCTAGCACACAAACTCAAACCCCAGTTGGTACCGTCATTAGCGAATCAAAAGCAGGTATAGAAATTAGTACAGGAAATGGAACATTATTGGTACATCGATTACAAATACCAGGAAAAAAAGCTATGAATGTTACAGACTATCTTAATGGTCATTCATTAGCCGGTGTCGTATTCCAATAAATATAATATACCACTAAAAACATAGGGGTATAAGGCAATACAAATGACTAATTCTTGCGGTGGATAAATAAAAACTAAGCTGTGGATAAAAGGTGAATGAAATATGAATGGATAGCTTATCCACCAATTATCCACATATTAAAAAAACTTACCCACAAATAATAAGTAATGATATTACCAAGTAACTTACTAATACTACTTACCTTATTTTTTTATACACAGAAAAAAAGACTCCCTATTACTACTACTAT
>CAYRVZ010000422.1:0-1771 GCA_964427815.1 uncultured Saprospiraceae bacterium
TGCTCCGTTCTTTTTGCATCGCTCCAGAGTTCTTCTAAATTATAGAAATCTCTAGTTTCTGGATGAAAAATATGGACAATCGTTTCGTAGTAGTCCATACAAACCCAACTTCCTCTCGTAACCCCTTCTGTGTTCAGTGGGAGCATCTGGAAGTCCGTTTTCAGCTTTCGTCGAATACTTGAGCTGATTGCATTTACTTGTGTGCTAGAGTCTCCTTGGCAAATAATAAAATAATTGACGGAGGCATCTTGAATTTCTAACATATCAAGTTTGACTATTTTTTTACCTTTGACATCTTGAATGCCTTCTATGATAGCTTTATTAATCTCTTCTATCGCGGCTTTTATTTGGTTTGTGCTCAATTTATCGTTTAATTTAGAAGGACAAAATACTTTTGCGCAAGCATACTGGTCCTTGCTTTGGAAAATTTTTAAAAAATGAAGGTTCTAGATTCTATTTACTTCCCACAGAAAACAACCAAACACTTCAAAATGTTGCCTTCAACCAACGATTATGCAAATAATTGGCTTCAATCTGAAGATTCACCGCCAGCGGGTAGTGTGATTATTACAGATTGTCAAACAAATGGCAAGGGTCAGGCATCAAATCAATGGCTCTCCAAACCACAGGAAAATTTGACTTTTTCGATGATTTATTATCCGGTTTTCCTTCCGTTGGACAACCTTTTTGCCCTAAATATGGTCGCTTCTTTGTCCGTCAGGAATGTCCTTAGTAAGTATACACGAGATATTTATGTAAAATGGCCAAATGATGTCCTTATAGCTTCAAAAAAAGCTGCAGGAGTTTTAATAAAAAACACCCTTTCGGGAAAAAAAATTACCACTTCTATTGTTGGTATTGGCCTAAATATAAATCAACTTGACTTTCCCACATTACCAAAAGCCACTTCCCTCTCCATTGCGACAGGCCAAAAGCACGATAGAAATACTATCCTAAATGAAGTGATCAGTGCTTTTGAAAACCTATATCAGCGTTTAAAAACAGGTGGATACATGGAATTAAAAAAAGCTTATTTAGATAAGCTATATCTTTTTAACACAATGGCCTCTTTTGCGATTCCTAATGGTTCCAATTTTCGAGGAAAAATTATTGGTGTGAAAGAAGATGGACGTTTAGTCATTAAAAAAGAAGGGCGTACCGTTTACTACCGATTTCAGGAAATTATATTTTTAGATTGAGTAGCTAATCGTTCAATACTAAAACACATTGAAGTAGTCTGAGCTTAATCCCTAATAAGAAAAGAGATACAGCTGTCTAAAAATTTACACAATTCTAATACTGAGCAATAGCGATTGCTGCAAAGCTAATCCGTACATCTGTAGCTTCTAATAATGCATTTGCACAGGATTCTAAGGTGGCTCCTGTTGTCATCACATCATCGACTATTAAAACGTGCTTATGTTTAATTAAATGAGGCTTTGCCACTCCAAAAACACGAATAACATTGCCGAATCGCTCGGCTTTATTTTTTTTAGTTTGGGTTTCTGTAAAAGTGTTTCTTACTAGAATATTGTCACTGTAAGGAATACCCATAATTTCAGATAACCCTTGCGCATATTTTGCACTTTGGTTGTATCCACGTAGCCGTTTTTTCTTAATATGTAGCGGTACGGGCAGAATCCAACTTATATCTTTGAAAAATTCAGATTCTTTCAGTTTGTACCCATGCCAACGCCCCAATTCAATACCTATTTGCCCATTTCCCTTTACTTTAATTCATGTAATAAGGGCTGGGTCAGTCCGCCTTTTC
>CAYRVZ010000423.1:0-1766 GCA_964427815.1 uncultured Saprospiraceae bacterium
TATCAAGTGGAAGATAAAAAAATGACTTTAGTCATAAGAATATATAGATTATCGCACTAATTCCATCAAAAAAACTGAAAGACAAGGTTATTCCCAAAAAACGTAATTTTTACCGAAAGGAGATTATTGGATGTTTAGTCGCAGGCAAAATGAACGCCACAGGCAAAATCTCAATAAGCTTTCGCAAATAAAACTCGTTGCGTACTAGGTTTCCCTGTCAGGACACAGACCCCATCTTCCAAAGGATTGTCAATAGGAATGCATCGAATAGTCGCTTTGGTCAATTCTTTGATTTTGACTTCAGTTTCGGTGGTTCCATCCCAGTGAGCCAAAACAAAACCGCCCTTATTTTCGATTACATGCTTAAATTCTTCAAAAGAATCTACTTTCGTGATACGCTCATCTCGAAAGGCTTTGGCTTTGTCAAAAAGATTTTGTTGTATATCAATCAATAGCTGTTCGATGTAGGCATCTAAGCCATCTAAGGGAACAAAAGTTTTTTCTTTAGTGTCTCTACGGGCTACTTCAACTTGGTTTTTCTCTAGATCTCTTTTGCCTATTCCTATACGCACTGGGATGCCGTGCATTTCATATTCTGCAAACTTAAACCCAGGACGTTTTTTCTTGTCTTGATCGTATCGGAAAATAATGCCTTTTTTGCGTAAGCTATCCATCACTTTTTCGGCAACGGCATCTATCTCTTCACTGGGCTTTGGAATAGGTATAATGACCACTTGATACGGAGCTAATTTTGGCGGAAGCACTAACCCTTGATCATCCGAGTGAGTCATGATTAATGCACCCATCAAACGCGTACTCACGCCCCAGGAAGTCGCCCACACATACTCCTGCTTATTATTTTCCGTAAGGTATTTGACTTCAAAGGCTTTCGCAAAATTTTGCCCCAAGAAGTGAGAAGTGCCAGCTTGTAGTGCTTTGCCGTCTTGCATTAGCGCCTCAATCGTATAGGTGTCTTCTGCTCCTGCAAAACGCTCGTTTGCAGTCTTGACGCCTCTAACCACAGGCATCGCCATATACTCCTCCGCAAATTCGGCATACACATCGAGCATTTTCTTCGTTTCAATAATTGCCTCTTCGCGCGTAGCATGAGCAGTATGTCCTTCTTGCCACAAAAACTCTGTCGTTCGGATAAAAGGACGTGTCCGTAGCTCCCAACGAACTACATTTGCCCACTGATTTATTAAAAGCGGTAAATCTCTATAGGATTTTATCCAATCTCGATAAGTATTCCAAATAATGGTTTCAGAGGTTGGTCTTACAATTAACTCTTCTTCTAATTTGGCAGAAGGATCAACGACAACTCCGTTGCCATTTGGGTCATTCATGAGGCGGTGGTGTGTGACCACAGCACACTCTTTTGCAAAACCCTCTACATGTTCGGCTTCTTTACTCAAAAACGATTTTGGGATGAACAGTGGAAAATAGGCATTTACATGACCCGTTTCTTTAAATCGCTTATCTAATTGATCGCGCATGTTTTCCCAAATAGCAAACCCATGAGGCTTGATGACCATACAACCTCTTACTGCCGAATTTTCCGCTAAATTCGCCTTTCGGACAATGTCTAAGTACCATTGTGAGTAATTTTCTGATCGATTCGTTATCTCTTTTCCCATGATTTTCCCTTATTTTGGGGTCAAATGACCTTTTTTAACATTTTTAACACTCTTTTACCCATATTTAATAAGGCATTAACAATAAGTGTGGTGCAAAAGTAATAATTTCGTACTGTAATAATGGAACAA
>CAYRVZ010000424.1:0-1760 GCA_964427815.1 uncultured Saprospiraceae bacterium
AGGTGAGTCGTTCAAATTCATTTTCCACCACAAATTTTAGTTTTTCCAATAGGGGTTGGGCTCGGTCATTTTGCGGCTTGTTTTTATCTTCATTCTCTAGTCTATCGGCCAAAAAGGCTAGGTCTTTATCGCACTTTTCTAGCACATATCCAATCACATATTGCAGCATGTTTTCCGCAAGATCCATGTCATCTTTAAGGTCCGCAAAGGCAATCTCTGGCTCTATCATCCAAAACTCCGCAAGGTGCCTTGTGGTATTAGAGTTTTCAGCTCTAAACGTAGGGCCGAAAGTATAAACATTCCCCAACGCCATCGCTCCTAATTCTGCTTCCAATTGACCTGAAACGGTCAGATTGGTTTCTTTGCCAAAAAAGTCTTTTTTGTAATCTATTTTCCCTTCCTCTGTTTTCGGGACTTCATTCAAATCTAAAGCGGTTACCGCAAACATTTCGCCAGCACCTTCTGCGTCTGACCCTGTTACAATCGGTGTATTTAAATAGAAAAAACCTCTATCGTTAAAAAACTTGTGGATGGCGAAAGCTAAATGATGACGAACCCGAAAAATAGCGCCAAATGTATTTGTCCTAAAACGGAGGTGACCATTTTTTCGTAAGAACTCTAGCGAGTGGCGCTTAGGTTGTAAAGGATAGGTTTCTGGATTGCTGTCCCCTGTGATTAGAATATCTTCTGCTACGATTTCCATCGTTTGACCACGTCCTTGACTTTCGATCAGTTTGCCAGTAGCAATTAAGGCGGCTCCAGGTGTAATGCGTTTTAGGATATCTTCAGACAAAAGTGTCCTATCAACCACTATTTGCATATTCGTAATAATGGAGCCATCATTTAAGGCTATAAATTGATTGTTGCGAAACGTCCTGACCCATCCTTTGACGGTTACCGTTTGACCTTCAGGTTTGCTTTTTAGCAAAATAGAAATACTGGTTTTCTTGTTCATCATCAATGCTGCTTTCTTGTAAGTGCAAAGGTAGGTAATCATTCGGACTTATGGAATGGTTTAGCCGAGGTAGTAATAGAGAATAAAATAAAATCTTATGGATTTAACGATTCCTAGAAAAACTTTCGTGATAGGCTCTAGTAAATGAATAATGAAACGCGTTCAGTTATACATAATCGAGCGGTCTTAACCTTTTTTGCAATAGCGTTATAGAGACCTTAACAAACCCTTAAAACGCATCACCTAAATTTCACTTATATTTGTAGTCGATTTAATCGATTAATCAATCAATGTATGACTAATTTCAAGCTTTCTTTTCCAAAATGGGCCGCTGTTTTTGTGCTTGTTTTGCTTTCCTTGACTTCTTTTGCTGCAAAGCCCTACACGCTTACGGTGAAGTATTTAGACTGCCTTCCGGCAAAATTAATGCTATATGAGTTTGATGGCATCGGTTTTACAGCTATTTTAACGAAAAAAGCAAATAAGGATTCTACTTTTACTTTTACCGTAAAAAGGTCGGAGCCCATTATGTACTTTGTGGGTCAACAACCCAATGTGGTCAAACCTGTGATTTTCGGAATAGACTCCGACATGATGTTGTTTCCGGTTTGCCGTAAGATTCCCAATGCCGTATTTCCGCAAGGAAGTTACAATCATCACGCCGAAGAATTACTCCAACAAGCCATGCTTTTTCCAATCAAAGAGCAAGCTATCCGCAAAAAAGTAGGTAAGGATCAAAGCAAAGCCACATTCAAGAATTTGTTGAAACCATTGGATAGTGAAAAAATAGCCTGGCAGAAAAAAA
>CAYRVZ010000425.1:0-1756 GCA_964427815.1 uncultured Saprospiraceae bacterium
GACCCGTACGTACGGTGGTGTGAGAGGCGCACTCCACCCTTAGTTTTGACTAGGGTGGAGCTGTCTACTCGATTGTGTGCCTGTGTTCAAGGTATTTTAATTCTATTCACATAAATATACCAACCTAAAGCAATTAATATAATCCAACCTAAAGTTATTACAATGAACTGGCTTGCATTAATTGCATACCTGCTGAAAAGAGTGTTATACATAAACCAAAACATCAATCCTACAAAAAATATATTTGGATATTTCCATCCGCCGAGGCGTTGAGCTTTTGCTTTTTTAGCATTTTTTACTTTTCTTTTTAGGCTTATCCAAATACCTGTTCCAACTAAAAATGAAATTCCCAGACCGCCAAAAAACCATATTATTTTTGTAAATAAACCTCCAAACTTTCCAAAATGTATCGGATCTGCAATATCATTAAGCCAGGTCAGGGTACTTATTTCTTTGGCATTTTGAACACCTAATACTTCATAAGTTACTGGATGGATATAAACTTTGTTGGCTCTATTTCGAACCAAAGGAACATCAGTCTGCCCGGTTAAATAGATTGGGTTCGTTTTTTTTCGAGGAGGTATGATGTCTTTAACTATCAAATTAGGTATTGCATTTTGTGCCACTAGGACAATACTATCATAATCTAGTTTATAACATATTTGCGAAAACGCAGCTGAATCCATTTTCACTTCTTCTATTTTCATTCTTCTTGTATTGGCTATGTCGCCGATAGAAGCAATGTTTGTCCTTTCTAGGAAATACCACATGCCTGTGATTGAAAATAAAATGGTGAAAGGTATAGACCAGACTCCAATAAGACGGTGAAGGCTTCGGAATAGAACAACTGGACCTTTACTTTTTTTTAGTTTGAATAGTTTTTTCCACCAATTTTTGTAAAAAGCGAGGGCTGTTACGGTGGAAATGAATAACATAAACCCGAAAAAAAGTACCGTAAAATGTCCAACTTGAAAAGGGATAAAAAGATAATAATGTAAATCTCTGAAATATCTTTGAATCGTGAGGGTGGTCTTACCTTGTATTTTACCAGTATATTGATTGGTAAATACATAGTACCGTTGATCATTTACATATACTTGAGCTATATTGCAAATGTATGGTTCGGGAGAAGCAATAATTGAAAAAGTTTTTGCGTTTGGAAATGCCTTTTTTATATTTTGAACAACAATGTTTTTGTTGGCTAAGTGTTTTTGTGGTGTTGCTCGAATAGCTGGGTTGAAAAGCCAATCTAATTCATGGCTGATGGTAGCGAAGGTACCCGTTAAGCATACTATAAAAAATAGTATGCTTAACTTGATACCTATCCAACTGTGGATTTTAAAAAAAAATTTTTTATTGACTTTTAATTTCATTCCCTAGAAAGTATAACCAACGCTTAGCAAATAGTTCCTTGGTGCGCCAGGAAATAATCGAACATAATTGTAACCTCCTACCCAATGCGTTTTATCAAAAACATTGTTTACACCAATACAAGATGCTAAAATAGTGTACGTTCCAATTTCTACATTTTCAATTCTGTATTTACCTTCCTTGTCTGTAACTTCTCCTTTTGTTGTCATATCAAGACTAACATTGATAAATTCCAAAGGTTCTCCTTCTAAGTTAGTCACTGTACCTGTAATTGTCCCTTTTTGTGAATAACTACCTTTGAATTAAGCACTTAGCCAGCATTAAGTATATATTTTGTGTGTGCCTTGAATGGTAAATATACAACTCAAAAGTGAGTTGACCAAGT
>CAYRVZ010000426.1:0-1751 GCA_964427815.1 uncultured Saprospiraceae bacterium
TGGAAAGAGATTGATTCCTTGATGGAGATTGGTTTGCCAAAGTCCGCCCTGAAAAAATTAAACGAAATAGAAGCTGAAGTCCGCGAAAGCCAGCATCCAGGGCAATTGGTCAAATGGGTACAAGTCAAAGTCTCTATCCTCCAACAAATCGAAGAAAATTCTGATTGGAAAAATTACCAAAGATTTAAAAAAGAAATTGCAAAAGCGAACACGCCAGCAAAGGAAGTTTTGACTTTTCAGCTAGCCAATTTTATCCAAAATTGGTCGCAACGGAATCGTTGGCGTATTAGACAAAGGACTGCTGTATCGGAAAATAAAGCCGAGGACTTAAGAACTTGGTCATTGGCCAAACTAGAAAAAGAAACCAGCAACCTGTATCAAGCTTCCTTGAATCCTGCCCTTAAAGAATATACCGTGTCTGCTATTGATCCGATCGTGATTAAAGGAAAAGGTACAGAAGGGTTGCGTCCCAGTTTGTTTGATTTGTTGGCGCATAGTGTTTTAGAATTTTTTACAAGTGAGCATAATTTCTTGACAGAACCTGCCTATCAATTTTATATGGACGAAGTAGATTATTTTGCGAAAGCAGCTATTTTTGTTCAAAAGAAAATCAACACAAAAGATACGGAATCTCGAAAATTTGCGGCACTTAAAATATTTCAGAATTTAACGAAAGTTCATATTGATAACGCGAATATTGATGGTCTAGTTGATTTAGAATTGTTGCGGTTGACTTTTGTGTATCAGAATTATGTAGGGGATAGTAAGGGGGAGTTATATCTTGAATCTCTGAATCGCTTGCGCAAAAAATATCCACAAAGTCCTATTACCGCAGAGACCCTTTTGAGATTGGCTAATTATTATAAATTAAAAGGAGATGGGTACGATCCCAGAAATCCAATTACAAATGATGCAAATAAAACAGCAGTTACGTTTTTGAAAGAAGCCATTCGCTTGTATCCAAAAACTTATGGAGCAGAAAGATGCCAAAACTTGTTGGATGAGATAGAAGAAAAAATTATTGAAGTTAAAGTAGAAGAAGTTTATTTACCGAATACAGTAGGATTGGTTAAAATAGAGTATAAAAACATTCAAGCCGTTGAAGTCACTATTTTTAAAATTAAAGAACCCTATGATTTGTTTTCTTTACGGGGAAAAAATAAATGGGAGGATAAAATCAACAGAGAACCCAAAGTCGTAGAGAAGAATATTCACTTAAAAGTGATGGAGGACTACAATAGACACTCTACAGAATTTGAAATTCCGCCTTTACCTTTGGGCCAGTATTATTTGAAAGTAGAAGAGAAGGAGTCAGAAATGAATACTTATATGCCTTTTCAAGTATCTAACTTAGCAATCTTGAAATTATCAGATGAACTGCCTGGAAATACATTTCAGGTGTTAGATAGAACAAAAGGGCTACCCGTTGAAAATGCGCAAATTAAACTTTCTAAAGTCAAAAGTTACACTGCCCCTAGATATAGAAACCCTAAAAAATATAACACAGATGTAAAGGGACAAATTCAGACGAAGATTAGCGATGGGTACAATTATAGTATTGTTGTAGAGAAAGGAGCGGATTTACTTTTGATTGACAGGAATATTTACTTAGAGGGTTACTATCATAGTCGTACAAAAAAGACAGTACAGACTCGTTTCTTTATGGATCGAGCCATCTACCGGCCCGGTCAGACTATTTATTTTAAAGGGTTGGTGTATGAGAATGATCTAGACAGAATACCACATATACA
>CAYRVZ010000427.1:0-1748 GCA_964427815.1 uncultured Saprospiraceae bacterium
TCTGAAGAGAAAATCTTTCAAGGACACCCCTATAATGGTTTACAAATTTTGCACTTTGTTAAAGCAAAATTTGCTTTTAGTAAAAAAGAATATTCTGAATCTATACAGTGGGCTAGACTAGCCATTGACTTGGCAACTAGCTTTAATGATGACACAACGACTTTACATGCTATGAGTGTTTTAGCGCAAGCATATGAAGAGAAGAAAGATGTCGTTGCAGCTTTAGATATGTATAAGCATCATCAAATTAAAAAAGAAGAACTCGAAGAGGAAAGGGTAAAAAATAGAATTACCAATACTGAAATTGACTATATTCTAGCTGCTAAAGAAAAAGAAATTGAAAGCTTGCAGCGAGAAAATCAACTCCAATCGGAACTAATAAAATCTACTTCATTAATTCGTCGAAAGAACAAAGAGTTGATTGCAAAAAATGACGAATTATCTTATTTCGCAAAAATGATTGCTGTAGATTTCAACGAACATTTACGTATAGTTAGTCAGTTTATGCCTTTACTAAAAGATAGTATTGATAATCAACAAAAAGACAAAACTACCGAATACTTTTCTTACATCTCCACAGCTGCAAAAAAGGTTTCTAGGTTGGTAGAAGGGCTCCACAAATATGCTTTTGTTCTAGACGAAACGGTTTCTTTCAAAAAAATTAAGACAAAAGATCTATTCAAATTTGTCGAACAAGATCTAATATTAAAAATAAAAGCAACCAATGCTCAAATTACATATTTAGATAAATTGCCCATAATTAGTTGCAGGAAAGAACAGTTAACGACAATTTTTAAAGAAATTCTAGATAATGCCATTCGGTTTAGTGAAACAGCGCCAAAAATAACGATCTCCTACAAGGAACGTGAAAATGACCACGAATTTATAATTACTGATAAAGGAATTGGTATTCCAAAAAAGGATAAAGATAAATTATTTTGGGCATTTTATAGATCAAAGCGAATGCCTAATAAAGAAGGAAATGGGCTAGGACTTGCCGCCTGTAAAAATATAATTGAAAAACATGGCGGCTTTCTAAAAGTTAGTTTCCCATCAAATACTGGCTTATCAATTAGTATATTTTGGCCAAAAAAATTAAATGCAAAAACATGCTGAATCGTTTAACGGATGTTGTAAAGAACCTCCTAATAATCAATATTTTATTCTTTGTTATAACCATGCCTGACCATCAGATCCTTCTTGGTTTTGACTTAGCCGCTTACTACCCTGCTTCTGACAATTTTAAGGCTTATCAAATAGTGACGCATATGTTTATGCACGGAAACACTATGCACATATTTTTCAATATGTATGGATTAGTTTTACTCGGGCCTCCATTAGAAAGTCGACTGGGTAGTGAGAAATTTTTATTTTTCTACCTATTTACGGGTCTTGGCGCTATTGGTTTATACTTTCTCGTTAAATATCTTGAACTAAATATACTAGGCAACCCCGTTTCAATCAACACGCCTTTAGTTGGCGCTTCTGGAGCTATTTTCGGAATACTTGCTGGGTTTGGGACGCTTTTTCCTAATGTCCGTTTACAGCTAATTTTTCCACCCATTTCTTTTACTGCCAAATGGTTTGTATTAATTTATGCTGGAATTGAATTGTACTTAGGATTAAGTGGCAGGCAATCAGGTGTTGCTCATTTTGCCCATCTTGGAGGAGCTTTATTTGGATTCTTACTGCTACAATACTGGAAAAAGAAAAATGTTCTATAGCGAATCAGTAGTAGTTACATCATT
>CAYRVZ010000428.1:0-1744 GCA_964427815.1 uncultured Saprospiraceae bacterium
GCTTTCCAACATCCGCATCCCCATAGTCAAATAAATCATCTTTAATCTGGAAGGCAATTCCAATTTTTTCACCAAAATCACGCATCCTTACTACCCATTCAGGATCATCAGCAGTCGAAGCAGCCCCCGCCCCGCATGCAGCCGAAATAAGAGAGGCGGTTTTCATTCTGATGATTTCGTAGTAAACTTCCTCGTCAATGTCTAACTTTCTAGCTTTTTCGATTTGCAATAACTCCCCTTCACTCATATCTCTGACTGCCTTAGAGATGATCTGCAATAATTCGTATTCTCGATTATCCAACGCTAACAAAAGGCCTTTCGACAAAAAATAATCGCCTACAAGAACGGCAATCTTATTTTTCCAAATAGCATTCACAGAGAAAAAGCCTCTTCTTTCGTCCGCATCATCCACCACATCATCATGTACTAAGGTGGCAGTATGCAATAATTCCACAAAAGAAGCCGCTCGATAGGTAGAATCATTGATAGTTCCACACATTTTTGCCGTAAGGAAGACCAACACAGGCCGTACTTGCTTGCCTTTTCGTTGTACAATGTAATAGGTAATTTTATCCAAGAGAGCGACTTTACTACGCATAACCTCTTTGAATCGCAATTCAAATTGCTTCAATTCGGCTTCCACCGGCTTTTTGATATCTTTTATTCCTCTCTTCATTGTAAATGGAGAACGAAGGTAGGATTTTTTGGGCAACTTGTTACATACAAGTGCTTTCAATGCCATTTATTTCGATATTTTTTGTAAGTTTACGTATTCCTTGCTAGGCTGTTAGGAATAAAAAACATATATGATGAAAAGGATTTTCAAAATTTTAGGTGTATTGGTTGTTTTAGTGTTATTCGTTGCCTTAGGGCTTTGGTTGTATTTAAGAAGTACTGCCCCAAAATATAGCGGAACGATAGATTTAGCGGACATTACTGCTCCAGTTGAAGTCAATTTTGACAACTATGGCATTCCCCACATTTCTGCCCAAAATGCGAAAGATGCCTTTCATGCCTTAGGCTATGTACATGCGCAAGATCGCCTGTTCCAAATGGAAATGATACGTCGCTTAGTCTCAGGACAATTGTCTGAATTAATTGGTCCGACGGCCTTAAAAACAGATAAATTATTTTTGAATCTTAGACTCAAAGCGGCTGCACAACGTGCCGCAGACAAATGGTTTGCAAATACGACCGACCCGATGGTCATCGAAGCGAATGCCTATTTGCAAGGCATTAATGATTTTGTCGATCAGGGCAAGATGCCAATTGAATTTCGCTTATTAAAAATACCAAAGCGACATTTTAAACCCGTAGATATTTATTTGACTTTGGAATACATGACATTAGGCTTTACCGCAGCACTAAAGGAAGAGCCTGTCTTGACAAAGATATATCAAGAATTGGGGGCGAATTATATTAAAAATTGGGATACCGGCACAAGCAATATGTTTCAGGATTCCGTTACGCTTTCGCAAATAGAAGATTTGTCATTTTTTGCTCCGATGGAAGCCCTAGAAGAAATGGCCATGCCCCTTTGGGAAGGCAGTAATGGATGGGTGCTTGCGCCAAAAAAATCCAAGTCAGGCAAGGTACTTTTTGCCAATGATACACATATAGGATTTTCACAACCTTCTATATGGTATGAAGCCCATTTGGAATATCCTGGGTTTAGCTTTTATGGTAATTACTTAGCAGGTGTTCCGTTCCCTATCATTGGGTATAGTCGTGAAATAGCCTATGG
>CAYRVZ010000429.1:0-1736 GCA_964427815.1 uncultured Saprospiraceae bacterium
TATATGATTTGGCATTACTGAGTCATGGCATGTTGAAAGGTAATGCCATGACAGATTTTATCAATAATAGCATTGAGTATATGAGTGGTGAATAAGCAATCTGTTAACAATATTAAAAGGTCTTTTGGTAAACCAAAAGACCTTTTTTTGTGATTTTTGAAAGTCGTCCTAGGATCGCAGGAAGTTTTAGAAACCCCACTTATTAACCGAAGGGCATTGCACGCTACCAAAGTAATAAACCAAGCTTAAGTTAGTCAAGAAGTAGGCGTCATTACCTTTACTGTCTCCGCGTTGTCGTCCCGTCTGATCGTCAATACGTCCAAGCGATCTATCTGCCAAAAGTGGTGCAATTGGTCCGCGTAAAGATTCTAAATCTGCTAAATCAGGATAACTCGTACTGACATCATCCAAGTAATCATTATACAACTTACGACCACTAATCTCGAAATTCAAGCTCCAAGCAAAGCTCAAATCTACTTTAAAACCAATACCATAGGCCAACGCCAAAGTGGTCGTATAATACTCATCACCTGTAAATTGCCCTTCCGTGCCATATTCTCTCAAATCATACACCTCACCCTCCAATTCCGCTTGTGGATTATAATTATACACCGTAAAGCCCGTAAAAATATAAGGGGTATAAAACCGATCCCCTGAACCATGAATGTATTCAAAGAAATTGAACTCGAATTGACCTGTTACTTCATAAATATCACTTTTAAAAGATAGGTTTCGATCTTTTTCAAACACATTTTTTGAATATTCATCTGCGGCCTGTACATGTCCATAGTTGATGCCGATTTTAACATCTATCCGAGGATTAAAATCATATCTAGCAAACACAGTTCCCGATATTCCAGGCTTCGTCATATCAAAACTAGTGTTCAAATCACCAAAATAATATGCGACGCCACCACCTGCACCTATTTCTATTCCTTTTTGGGCTTTTGCCGAAAGGAAAATAGAACTAAACAAAAATATCAATGCAATTTTTTTAAATGTTTTCATTATTTATCTTTGACAACCACTATAACCAATAGATTATTCGCAGTATATATTCATGAATGTCGACTATAAAATTTATAGGCAATTATCTTACCGAAATAGCAGCCTATCAAGATCAAACGCCTAATTTCGCGGCTATGTTGTATAGAATTATACTTTAGTTGTAAACATTAGCCAAAGGAATTAGCCTTAAACCAATCCCGCTTTTGCTGAAATTTCCATCATCCTATCGATTGATACTCTTCCTTTCTCAATGACCTCCGCAGGCACATGCACCTCAGGTAATTCATACTTCATACATAAGTACAATTTTTCCAAAGTATTCAAGCGCATATGTGGGCATTCATTGCATGCACATTGATTAGTAGGAGGTGCTGGAATAAATTTCTTATTAGGAGACGTCTTTTCCATTTGATGAATAATACCAGGCTCCGTTGCTACAATAAAAGTAGTGGCGGGATTGTCTTGAGTATAACGCAACAGCCCAGAAGTAGATCCGATATAATCCGCATTATCCAAGATAATGGCTTCACATTCTGGGTGAGCAATTAATTTTGCTTCTGGGTGACGTATTTGTAATTTAGTAATCTTTTCGACAGAAAAAATCTCATGCACCATACAAGATCCATTCCACAGCACCATGTCACGCCCCGTCTTCTTCACCAAGTAGCGCCCCAGATTAATATCAGGAGCAAAGATAATTTCCTTATCTTTCGGGATGCTATCAATGA
>CAYRVZ010000430.1:0-1727 GCA_964427815.1 uncultured Saprospiraceae bacterium
GCATGAACATAATCAACTGATATTCAGGATAGTTAGCATATTAGTCGTTAATAACCGTTAAAAACTCATTATTCCCTAGCCAATGACACCCGACAAGTAACAAGGCGACTTTTTCCGGAGTCTGTAGTGGGTTCTAGGTGAGGAAAACAACCTCGACAGGCAGGCATTATATACGACCTATTCTGGGACGTACTCCTTGGGGCAAATTCTCCCTAAGGGCGATGGATTTGCGCCAGTAAAAGGAGAAAGGATGACTACTCAATTTATTTATAGAAGCAATTTCCTGTTTTCTATATAAATAGCGTACTTTTGCCTTTCAATTGAAATACAATGGCAGATAAGATTTTTCAAATCGTAGCAGACTTACAAGCAGAAATTGCGCAAGCAACACCCTCCACTCCTGAAGCTTTAGAAGCGTTTCGAATTCAATACTTGGGCACTAAGGGGGCCTTAAAAGATGTGTTTAAATATTTTAAAGAAATTCCCAACGAAAGGAAGAAGGAATTTGGTCAAAAGATGAATGCCTTAAAGGAGTTTGCAAATAGCCATTTTGACACATTAAAAGGTCAAGTAGCGGGGACTCAAGAGGAACAAGCGGGTACTTCCTTAGACTTGACAGCTCCGGGTGAGCCATTGTCATTGGGGGCACGTCACCCTGTTTCGCTTACGCTAAATCGTATTATTGATATATTTAAAAAACTAGGATTTGCCATAGCAGAAGACCGGGAAATTGAGGATGATTGGCACAATTTTACAGCGATGAATACGCCTGAAGACCATCCTGCTCGGGATATGCAAGATACTTATTACTTGCGGAATAGCACTGAGATGCTTCTACGTACACATACTTCCTCGGTTCAGGCACGTACCATGATGCGCGAACAGCCGCCTATTCGCATCATCGCACCAGGTCGAGTGTATCGAAATGAAACCATTTCTGCCCGTTCTCATGCACAATTTCACCAAGTAGAAGGCTTGTATGTTGACAAAAATGTGAGCTTTGCAGATCTAAAACAAACGCTAGATTTTTTCGCCAGAGAAATGTATGGTGAAAAGACAAAAATCAGATTGAGACCTTCCTACTTCCCTTTTACAGAACCAAGTGCGGAGGTAGATGTAAGCTGTTTCATTTGTGATAGTAAAGGATGCAATATTTGCAAATATACGGGTTGGGTAGAAATTTTGGGGTGTGGGATGGTTGATCCAGCGGTTTTAGCCAATGTGGGTATTGATCCAGAGATTTACTCTGGGTTTGCCTTTGGAATGGGCATCGAACGTCAAGCCATGCTTCAATATAAAATCAATGATATTCGGCTACTCTTTGAAAATGATGCGCGATTCTTGAAGCAATTTTCTTCGGCCTTTTAAGTGTCTATGCTTGTCTGCGCAATTTTATCACAAGCAAAAAATATAATCACCTAGTAATCAACTCATTACTGTAATGCATGTGCTCTGAAAAGCCCATTATAGCGTCACAAAAATCCACATTTCACCTTAGTTTTAGTTGTTTTTTCTTGGAGACATTACTCCTCTGCCCTATCTTTGGGGTAACAAACAACACAAACAGTATTTTTTGGGGACTTAACAAAAACACTTGAACAACAAACTGAGCTGAATAACCAATTAGCTTACACACAAACAACACAAACAGTATTTTTTTGGGGACTTAACAAAAAAACACTTGAACAAACAAACTGAGCTGAATAACCAATTAGCTTACACACAAA
>CAYRVZ010000431.1:0-1723 GCA_964427815.1 uncultured Saprospiraceae bacterium
CCCCACTACATATCGTATAGGTCCTGCAACTTCTACTTTTGCACAAACAAAAAGCGGATTGGGATTACCAGGTCCAAAAGGTTGTAATTTATTTAAATTCGATAAGAAATTTGGGGTAATATCCGACAACTCTAGAGGTACATCAATGTTTAAGACTGGGGTTTGTTTCAAGATTGAAACTTCTTTCATCGCAACGTGCAAATTTTCCGAAAGGGTCGTCAAATGTTCTGGATTCATAGTAAATCCTGCCGCACTCGGATGTCCACCGAAGGAATTAAACAGATGCGCTGATTTTGTCAGCAACTCCCGTACATTGATGGTGGCAGTGGATCGAGCAGAAGCGACAATCTCACCATTCGACTCACACATAATAATGGCGGGTTTGTGATAATGCTTAGACATTCTAGAAGCGACGATCCCTAGGACTCCTTTGTGCCAATCTGACTGAAACAAGAAAATGATTGGAATGTCTTGATGGTCTGTCTGTTCCCAGGTTTTGATGGCCTCATCAAGATTTTGCTTATCAAAGATTCTTCGTTGGTCGTTTCGCTTGCGCAAAATATTAGCATACTCAGTAGCAACCAACCAATCCTCTGCCAGCAATAGCCGTACTGCTTCCTTTCCATCCGACAACCTGCCTGCCGCATTGATATAGGGACCGATACCAAATACAATATCAGAAATGGTAAAGGGATAAGTATAATTGGTTTTGGTGATTAATGCTTTGAGCCCAACTCGTGCGTTCTTATTCATTTGCGCAAGCCCTAACGTCGCTAAAACCCTATTTTCATCTTCAATCAGCACATAGTCACACGCAATACTAATCGCAACCAAATCTAACAAAGGTACTAAGGCTCTTGCTGGAATGTCTTTGTATTTTGCGTAAGCTTGTGCAAACTTAAAAGTCACTCCGCATCCACTTAACTCTTTAAACGGGTATGGGCAATCTGATTGTTTGGTATTAATAAGGGCTACGGTGGCAGGCAAGCTCGTGCCAGGCAGATGATGGTCTAGTACGATGACATCAATGCCTTTTTCTTTCGCTAGCTGGATAGATTCGAGTGCGCTCGTTCCACAATCCATGGCTATGATTAATTTGACTCTATTTTGCTTAGCAAAGTCAACCCCTTGTGTGGTCAAGCCATAGCCTTCTTTGTATCTATCTGGAATGTAGTAGTCTAACTGATTGGTGAAGCGCTTTAAAAACAAATACAACAAAGTAACAGAAGTAACGCCATCTACGTCATAGTCGCCATATAAAAGAATTTGTTCATCCTTTTCTATTGCTTGCGCCAAACGTTTTACCCCTTTGTCCATGTCTTTGAATAAGAAGGGATCGTGTAAGTGCTCAAAGGTAGGGTTAAAATAGCGCTCTGCTTGGTCTATAGTATGAATACCTCGATGCACCATCAAAATCGCCATCTTCTGGCTAATATCTAGTCCTTCAACAAGCTGGTTTACTGTCTGTTGATTAAAAGATTTATATTTCCACTGTTTTCTCATTGCACATTAGATATTTTCAAATAAGTAAATTAATAAATATGAAAACATCTAACCGCAAGATACTTTAATTTTCCTTAGTAGCCAAAAAAACGTCCTATAAAATAATGATTTGTATAATTATACAGATCTTCCACCTGAGTTTTCAAGAATTCATCGGAATCTATCTACTAGCTTAGGAATAAAGCCTTTTACGGCTGCAAAACGAGTAATATCCAAAGAA
>CAYRVZ010000432.1:0-1720 GCA_964427815.1 uncultured Saprospiraceae bacterium
GCTAATTGAATGACCGCTTCGGTGGAAGGATCTATGGAGGAGGTAGCTTCATCTAATATTAAAATATCAGGGTTAACGACCAATGCTCGCACAAAAGAAATCAGTTGTCGTTGCCCAGCAGAAAGATTGCTACCTCTTTCCATGACCTCAAATTGATAGCCATTTGGCAACCGTTCAAAAAAAGTATGTGCACCTATATTTTTGGCTGCCTGAACAACTTCCGATTCCGAAATATTATCATTACCCATCAGAATGTTTTCCATGATGCTTGCGCGAAAAAGAAATACATCTTGCAACACAACAGCTATGCGCTTACGCAAACTATATAAATCATAGTTTTTAATATTATGCTCACCAATTTTTATTTCCCCTTCTTTCAAATCATAAAATCGGTTAATCAATCCAATCAAAGTCGTTTTACCAGAACCTGTACTTCCCACTAGGGCAGTTGTTTTTCCGTAAGGAATGGTCAAGGATAAATCCTTCAATATCGGATGCCCTTCTTGATAGGAAAAATTAATATCTTTTAATTGAATATCTCCTGCCAATTTTTTCGCAAGGAGTGTACCTGTATTCGAGATGTGCTCTTCAGTATCTAATACATTAAAAATACGGCGCGCCACAATCAACCCCATTTGCAACGTATTAAACTTATCGGCCAGCATTCGAACAGGACGGTATAACATACCGATATATAAAGGAAAAGCCACCAAAGTCCCTATCGTCACTTCATCCTTCAACACCCCTCCAGCTCCATACCAAATCATCAATCCAAAGGAGATAGCTGATATTAATTCTACAACTGGAAAAAATATGGCATAATAAAATATAGAATTGATATTTGCAGTGGTGTAATCTCTATTGATTCTTCTAAATTTCTGTTCTTCCTCAGTCTCTTTACTAAAGGTCTTAATCGCATGAACTCCCGAAATGCGCTCTTGCAAGAAGGCATTCATTTCGGATATCTTCGATCGAACTACCTCATAGGACTTGCGCACGCCTTCTTTAAAAAGATAAGTACTTAACATTAAAAATGGTAACACAGCTAACACCACTAATGTCAACTTCCAACTTGTCCAAAGCATCATAGAAATAACAAATAGCATGGTTAAGACATCCGAAACAATCGTCACCAATCCTTGCGAAAAAATACTATTAATGGTCTCAACATCATTAATCGTTCTAGTCTGTAGGGTACCGATAGGAGTTCGATTAAAAAACGATAAATGCATCTTAGTCAGGTGCTGAAACACATCAAAGCGAAGTCGTCGAATAATGGCTTGTCCTAGCCATTTAGAATTATAACTGAACCAATAACTCAAAAAAGCCTCTAAGACAATCGCACCCATCGTGGCTGCAGCTATCATCCAAAGCGTTTCAATTCTTTTGGGAACAATGTACTCATCGACCATAATCTTGATCAACGTAGGCCGCAAAACCGCCACGGGCGCTATGATAATACCCATTATGGAAACCATCCAAAATTTTCGTCTAAATGGGCGAGTCAATTGAAGTACTCGCTTAAATATTGGGGTCAGGGCTTCTTTTTCCATTTAATCTTTAACAAGAAAATTGCCACAAAGTTGGGAGCGAGAGAGATTTTGGGGAGAACCGAGAAGTATGGGGGCGCGTGAGGTGGGGGAGAACCGCGAAGGCGCGAAGACGCGAAGTATAGGAGCGCGAGAGATGGGGAGAACCGCAAAGACGCAAAGACGGTACT
>CAYRVZ010000433.1:0-1719 GCA_964427815.1 uncultured Saprospiraceae bacterium
TTAAAACCTCCCTTTAAATAATCGATATGTCGAATAAGTACTTTTTGATTTTTGTCTTTTCCCTTTTGTCCATATCTTATGGGTATAGTCAAGCTTGCTGTACAAATTGCCCGATTTTTCTTCCAAATGAAGAAGAAGGTTTTATTAACTTTAATGTTGCAGGTAATGTCCCTTATGACTTATCCACCCCAGGTAATGGTGTTTGTGGTGTCATTATGGAATTTGAACATCAATACTTTGGTGATTTAGAGCTTTATTTAATTTCTCCTGCTGGACAAACTGTACAATTGATTGGGCCACATGGATTCTCGGGTGATACTGATTTTACTCATTGGAATATAACTTTTCTTCCTTCTACGGGTACTCCAGTTCCTGATGCAGGGCACAATCCTACCATAAATAACATGGAGACTTGGGGTACTAATGGAAACTATACGGGCTCATATTTTCCTTTTTCGGGTAGTTTAGAGGACTTTAATACGGGGTCTATTTATGGGGAATGGTCTATTTATTGGAAAGATTTTCAGGACTTAGATGTGGGCCAATTTTTTAATTATGAGATAATTTTTTGCAATCCTCCTCCTACAACTTGTGCTACATGTGCAGCGGAAGGAGCTGTCATTATTCCACAAACAACCTTTTCTTTTTGTAAGGGGAATGGTGCACTTGATCTAAGTACTACAATAGATGTTACCTATAATACAGACCCATTACATATAGATCCTAATCAAAATGCTAATTCTTCGGATGAACCATATGGTTATACCTATATTATTACCCAAAATGGCGTAATTGTGAATGTACAAGCAAACCCAGACTTGTCAGGACTGCCTGTTGGTTCGTATGAAGTGTGTGGGCTTTCTTATGCTTTAAGTGATGTAGGTAGCCTACCTACAGTTGGATCAGATTATAATACTTTCTCTACTGATATCACCTCTACTTTACCTCCTTTTTGTGGTGATGTATCCGAAAATTGCATCCAAGTAGAAATTACACCAGGACCCGAGGACATTAGTTTAGATACGACAATTTGTCAAGGTGCTAGTATAATGTGGGAAGGGAATCAATACTCTTCTTTCTCTTTTCAGACTATAGAAAAGACGGATGCCAATGGTTGTACTTATAATTCTTCTTTGAACTTAAATGTTGAGATAGGTTCAGTACCTTTATTTCAGCAAGTCGCCCCATTATGTGATGATGCTGCTGCATTGTCCTTGCCAAATGTATCTCAGGATGGTGTCGTAGGCACATGGGATATTAACCCATTTGATCCTGCTAATGCAACCATTGGGGATAATGTTGTGACTTTTACTCCTGATGCTCCATCTTGTGCACTTACCTATGAAATGACTATAGTGGTTGAGAGTTGTGGTTGTGCAACTCAGGCGACAGTCGATGCGGGACCAACACAAACTGTTTGTGGAATCGGATCAGTAGTGTTAGCAGGTACTTTTGGAGGAAGTGCCACCAGCGCGACATGGACAGGCGGTGCAGGTAGTTTTGCGGATCCTACGAATCCAACGACCACATACACTCCTGAAGCTTCGGAAGTGGGTACTACTGTAATTTTAACTTTGACAACGGGAGACCCCGATGGTGCAGGCCCTTGTGAGGCTGTCTTTTCTACGGTGGATTTAACGATTGGAATCCCAGATATCCCTACCTTTAGTTTTACGACGACGTATTGTGAAGGCATGGCAACAGATGCCTTACCAGCTA
>CAYRVZ010000434.1:0-1714 GCA_964427815.1 uncultured Saprospiraceae bacterium
GAGCGCAGTGTCGATTTTTGCAAGCAATTTTTTTGCCAAAAATAGTTGGCTTAAAAAAATATACTGAGTGGTAGGGCGTATCGTGAATGTTCTTTGTCGCCAAAGTGTAATATTTTATCTCCTGCATACAGGATCATTCCGATAACTACTTTTTGGGATTTATTTTGGAAGTCAGTAATGTGTTTAAAGGATGCTGTATCGATTTTTTGCGAGGATTTAACTTCTATGGCAAAGATTTTATCTGTTTTTTCAATAATGAAATCAATTTCCTTTTGGTCGGTGGTACGGTAGTGGTATATCTGGGGCTGTATTTCACTATAGCTCTTGTGTTTTAGCAGTTCGCTGTAGACAAAGGTTTCGATAATGCTTCCTTTATGTGCAGAGTTAATTAACTCTTCATGGCTGTGTATGTCAAGTAGATGGCAATAAATTCCACTGTCTGTCATGAATAGCTTTGGCGACTTTATGAATCGTTTAGAGATATTTGAGCTGTAGGGTTTTAGTAGAGATATCTGGTAGATCATTTCTAACATGCTTAAGTAGTTGCTGATTGTTGCTTCTGACAGGTTAGCTTCGTTGGCGAGGTTGGATTTATTAAGTAATCCGCAACTTCTTGGCGCGATGATATTGAAGAACCGTATGAATGCGGATATATCCCTAAGTTCACCTACGTCACGAATGTCACGCTCTACATAGGTGCTGATATAGGCGTTAAACCAGAGTGACATGCCTCTTTTTGAGTTAATTTTCAATATTTCTGGATAGCCTCCTTTAACGATAGCATCGAGTAGTTCATTATATTTGAGTGATGGCGCTGTAAGTGCTTCTATCCCTTTTGTAAAAAGTATGTCGATGATGTTTTCATTGGGCTTGTGGTGTTGTTCTTTTTGGGAAAGAGGCCACATCGGAATTTCTATTATGCGCCCAGCCAAGGTTTCTTTTGCTTTTTTCATATCAAGCACATTTGCTGAGCCTGTGAGCAAAAAAGTACCGTTGATTCTCTGGTTATCAATGGCTATCTTTATTCCTTCCAGAATTTCTGGTGCTTTTTGTATCTCATCCAATGTAATGGGTGTGGGTAATGAGGCTACATAGCCTATGGGGTCGTTAATAGCGGCAGCCCGCTCTGTAAGGTTGTCGAAGACTCTGTATTCTTGTTTCAAGGCAAGACATAACGTGGATTTACCCACTTGCCTGGCTCCAGAAAGTAGTACTGCCGGAGATATTGATAGCGCTTCTTTTAGTATGTTTTCTGCTGATCTTTTGTACATATTGGAATCTACGTGTTTGCAGTATCAATAAGTATAGATATGTAATATCAATAAGTACACCATGATAAAATAATTAATTTATGAAGAGACTAGTCCGCGTTATTACGCTTTGATTCAAGAGTTTGAGAAACTCTCTGGTGTGCCGATGGTGTTGAATACTTTATTTAATGAGAATGAACCGGTAGTTTGTAAGCCGGAATATGCGCTGAATTGTTTTTTGCGAACAAAAATGGATGTGCTGGTGATGGGGAATTGGTTTGTGTGGCGGGGGTGAGTTAATTTTCTGAGGTTTTTTGAAATGTAGAAAATGTTTTGGACTTTATGGTGCCAGTTTACACATGGAAAATGAGGTTTTCTCGAGTCAAATCAATAAAACGAAACCCAGAAAAATTTTCCTCGATGCTGCTAACCCGAATATTTCATGAATTACACGAGTTCTCGCT
>CAYRVZ010000435.1:0-1703 GCA_964427815.1 uncultured Saprospiraceae bacterium
CATCGTTCTTCCATACCGGTGGGCGAGTCCTCTACGGTATACATGTTTCATTCTTCCAATAATGAAATTACCGGGCCCGAATTTACAGGTTCCTTTGCCAATCAATTTGGCATTGAGAACCTTGCAATCAAAGACCGTCACTATAAGCTGTACCAACGAATATTATTCGGTTTCAAACAAGACCAATTCGAAAACACCTTAGATGAGTGTAAATTTTTTTCTGATCCCCTTGCTACGAGTCTATTACTCCGCCAATCTGGCCACTCTTCACACCCATGTGGGTTTATTGCTTTAGATATATGGGATACTTGTTATGCTGCATGGCGGCTTCTTTTGGAAGCTCAGTTAGATGCTGCATCTCGCTGTGTACTATGGATACTTGATCAACAAAAAGTATCGGGAGGATGGGCCTGTAGCACACAGTATCCACTCGAAGACTCGGACACCACAGCCGCTATACTTATCCTACTTAACAGGTTCCAGTTTATGAGTGGCATCGACCAAGCCGTACGAAGAGGGTTTGACTGGCTGGATAGCCTTGAAACGGAAGAAGGTTCAATCAAGACGTTTGACGAGGGTTTCGGAATACCATCATCAGACACAACTGCAGCCGTCTTGGTTGCAAGGAAAATTTGGCGGCGAGATATTTCAAATAGATCACTTGAGTGGCTAAGTGAAAATGCAACTAGCTATTGGTATAGTGATAATGGCCGTTTAATTTCATGCCTTGGATATTTGGGGGTTTTAGACAAATCCAAGAGCGCTGATTTTTGGGGTACCTCAATTTTCCGACAAACGCATAATATAAGGTTTATGGGTGGAATCTACATATCGAGTAATTTGTGGAATCAAAGCATTAACTATAGTGATAGTCAAATGTGTAAAAGGATTATTGCATAGTGTGTGAAGTTGAAATTTTTTGGGATGCCATTTGCACTAGTAATAGCAATATATACTTTATCGCAAGCTTTGTAGCTTCGATATTACTTGGTGGTCTAGTCATCTATATAAGGCGAAATGATGGAGATGTTCTGCGGCTGCTACTTACAGTTATAGGATTCTTCGCATTTTTTTGGGTCCTGACACAATCAGGTATTTTATTGAATGATATAAGTGCCTTAAGTGAAAATTCACCTAAGCGTCACCGGCTAGCCGTTTTAACGTTTATTTCTATTTTATATTTTACTTCCTACATGATTCTGAGACTTTTTAATGCCATTTCATCTGAGGCGTCAGGTGATGCTTTGCTTGTTTTAGACTTTAGTATTTTGGCGGCTTGGACTACCCATGCATTTAATCTAGGTGTGTCTTATGTTGGGCTTTTCTATGCCGTTCCATTCTCATTTTTTATCGCTGGCTTTTTTATTCGTTCTGCATCAAAAATGAACCTCGGAACAACTCTGTTGGCCTTTATTTCACTATTCATTACTTTATCAATTGAGCAATCAGGAAATGCTACTTTATGGTGGGTGCCAGTAGACACTTCTAAAAATGCATTTCTTTTCTGGCGAGTACTACTGATAGCTTTTTTTCTATCGCTTCCACTATCAGCATTAATGGTGTTTGTGGCTAACAGGCGGTTAAATTGAACCGTTTAGAATTTTTGTTTTAGGTTAAATAATCACCCAAAATGGCTGCCAACTCATATATTTGAAAATACATTTTGGCGTTAGCACCCAACCTTATACCTGCTATTGGTTATA
>CAYRVZ010000436.1:0-1701 GCA_964427815.1 uncultured Saprospiraceae bacterium
TTTGGGTTTGGTAAGTCGCTTGCGCAAAATTATGAACTCATAAACAAGCTCCATGTCTTTAAGATGCTTGAAATACCTTTACTTGTTGGATTTTCCCGTAAATCAATGATTTACAAGGTTTTAGACTTAGAAAGTAAAGATTCTTTAGCGGGGACTATTGCCTTAAATTGGATGGCATTGGAGCAAGGAGCGAAAATTTTAAGGGTGCATGATGTCAAAGAGGCAGTTAGTATTATTAAAATATTTAACGCAGTACAAGCCAACAAAGCATGATACTTTCAGAAAAACATATCAGAGATGAGGCGCTCAAATATTTGCGTGAATATTATAAATATCGCGATCGCCATCCAGAAGGATTTATCGAATCTAAAACCAGTCAAGTCACTCAATCAGGTGTCATCGCAGATGGGCTAATCTCTTTTAAGCAAGTGGATAATAGTACTTTTACGGCAACGGTGGAAGCCACTTCTATCGCCAAAGAAGAAGAGATTAAATATAGGAGATTAAACCGATTATTAGGATTAGATGCACTAACCGTTTCATTTATTGCTTCAGCAATATTACTAGTTTTACTGCAAACAGGCAAAGCATTAGTGCCCATAATAGGTAATTATTATGCCTTTGGTAGCTTGGTAATTCTAAGCCTATTTGGGTTCTTTTTTCTAGCTTGGTTGATACTGTCTAGATTTAGGCGTTATCGTTATATATATTCCATTGAGCAATTCAGACAATATGAAGTATCGGAACAATGGATTGCCTATGATGTCAGTATATTTCCTAACTATGGAAATAAATACCACGACGAGCTCAAAAATCAATGTTATAAATGGGGAATAGGCTTGCTTCAAGTAAATTCCAATAGTGTGTATGCACTTATTACCCCTTCAAGAACAGGGGAGTTTGGGAAAAGGAACAAAGAGGCATTCTTTAAGTCAGGCACTATCATCCCCAAATTATCCTCTAGTACTTTTGCCAAACAAATCATGCGCTATAGAAAAGGCGCCTTCAACCAGTTTTTTATCATTGCAGCTTCACTGCTTATTTTAGGATTTGTTTCTTATCGTTTTTATCAAGAATCTCCAGTTGAATATTGGGATTTAGAAAGAATGAAACAGCAAGCTCAAATCGTAGATGATTTTGGACCTGAAGAACTAAACAATTGGGTTGACCCTGAATATGTGCTTCCTTTTCAGGAAAAGGTAAAACCATATTTAGATTCTAAAGCAACAATCTTTGTTCAAAAGTCCCAATCAAAAGAGCCAAAAGTTTTTGTTTTAACCGAAAATAGGCATACTAAAAAATACCAAACAAACAATACTGGACTTTCCTGCAAAGGAATTCCCGGCACTTTAACCGATAACTATATCATCCAATTGGGTGCATATCAAAGCAAAAAAAATGCTCGACTCCGAATAAGAAGTCTTAATGAGGTGGGTATTACCGCAGAGATATACGGGTGTGGCTGTCTGGGCTCGAAGAATCAATTGAGTTGTGTTATATACGTCCATACTGACCCTTCATTTGATGTAGCAATGGCTAGAATTAAAACATTTGAACAGCAACTAACCAATAGCCAAATCCCTATAGGTGAAATCTGGATTCGTTCCGTTAAAAAGCTTTAAAATACTTTCATCCACAGGGAAAATTGAAGTGTCCCCAATCTTTTGAACAACTTTTCGACAAAGTTAAATAAAATTTGGA
>CAYRVZ010000437.1:0-1690 GCA_964427815.1 uncultured Saprospiraceae bacterium
AAGAAGCCAGTGTACTGGCCTGCATGGTTGTTATCGAACTTCCTGATGATCTTCTACAATTAGCAATAGGGGGGGTCTTCTTGTGTTTCTTCGGAAAGCTCATAATCAATATCTAAATTGTCGGAATCTATGTGTGCTGTTTTTGAGGTTTCACGAATTCCTTTGACTGCATCCTCTTCAAAGGCCGATCTGATAATGGGCAGTTCAACTGTGAAATGCAACATATCGTTTTCCTCTAAAGTAGCCTTAATGACACCACCATATATTTTTACAAGTTCTTGAACCAACGAAAGGCCTACCCCTATACCCTCGGAATAGCTATCATATTGATAGAATCGGGTAAACAATTTTTCTAGTTGTAGTTGTGTGGCATTAAGCGCTGTATTCTTGACCTGAAAAACGGCAACATTGTCTTTTCTTTCGACTGTGAAAATACAAGTTCCGTTATTAGGGGAATGTTTAAAAGCGTTGGAAAGTAGGTTGGTAATTATTTTTTCAATGATATCTTCATCATACCAAACTTCGCCCATCGGGTTTATTTCTACTGAATAGTCGATGTTTTTTGAATAAGCTTGATATTCAAAAGAATGTGCGATGTTATGTAGAAAAAGGGAAAGGTCGCCCTTTGAGACGTTGAAGCTTATTTTACCGTCCTCCAATTTGGCGAGTTCTAGCAATTGATCGACAAGTATGGTCAGTCTGGCGGTATTGCGCTTTACAATGGAAAAATTCGCATAGTCGAAATCAGAAAGACTTCCCTGCGAGAGTTTTTGGTCTATCGGCCCCGAAATCAATGTTAGCGGGGTCTTGAATTCGTGCGCAATGTCGGTGTAGAGATTCGATTTAAAATCGTTCAATTTTTGCAACCGCTCTGCTTCCTCTTCCTTTAATTGAAGGTTCAACTGCATTCGCCAGCGCCATTTTAGGTACCAAGATATACTGAGACCTATAAGGCAGATTAGTAGTAAATAAATAAGTTTAGCAAAAGTGGTAAAATACCACGGCGACTTAATGGAAAATGAAAAGCTCTCAGGAGTTTCATTCCAAACACCATCATAATTGCTTGACTTTACCTGAAATTCATAGTTTCCGGGAGGCAGCAATGTATATCGCACATAGTTATTATTTCCCGCAGAAACCCAGTTGTCGTCATAGTTCAGCAACCTGTATTGAAACTGATTCTTTGCAGGAAGTGAAAACTGTAGACTCGAAAAAGTAAAGGCCAACGTGTTCTGCCCACTTTCAAGTAAGGCTTCTTGAAACATAGGGTACGCCTTGTCAAAAACTTCGAAACCTGTAATCGTTGTTTTAGGAAGGATAGTGTTGTCTTTAATATTTTCGGGTTGGAACCAATAAAATCCGTCAAGTCCACCGAAGTATAAATTTTCGTTCTCATCCTTAAAATAGGCACCGGTATTAAATTCGGTGGCCAGGCCATCATAGTTGTTGTAATTGACGATATCGGGAGTTTCTTCCAATGAGCTTTTTGGTGTAAACTTGGTAATTCCCTTGTTGGAACTTAACCAAAAGTTGTTTTCAGAATCGGGTAGAATGGCATAAATGACATCATTCGCCAATCCGTCCGCTTCAGTGAATTTGTAAAAGGTATCGTTTTTAGTATCAAGGGCATTTAGTCCGAAGCCGTTTGTTCCGATCCAGAGAATACCGCTATCATCATAGAACAGAGATT
>CAYRVZ010000438.1:0-1686 GCA_964427815.1 uncultured Saprospiraceae bacterium
CGAGGCGGTGGACAAAAGCCAGTTAAATATTTTACCTATATTGCTAATTTCACTACTGAGTTTTAAATGAATAAAGAGTTAACAAAAATAAGTAAACATTTAAGCTATCTATTAAGGCACAAACCTGAATCTATCGGGTTACTTTTAAATGCTCAAGGATGGGCGAGTATTGATGAATTGCTTTCAAAATCTAATTTTTCACTCAGCCACGAGCTACTAAAAAAAACGGTTGAGCAAAATGATAAAAAACGTTTTGCTATTTCTGATGATGGGCTATACATCCGTGCTAATCAGGGGCATTCAACCAACGTTGATCTGGAATTACGTCCAACCGAACCACCTTACTCCCTTTATCATGGAACTGCCGATAGGTTTTTAGATTCAATTATGGAAAAAGGACTGCACCCTAAACAACGACAACATGTTCATTTATCCAAAGATATTCAAACAGCAAAGAAAGTCGGGCAAAGGCACGGAAAACCAATAGTCTTAGTAATCGAAGCGAAAAAGATGCAAGAACAAGGCTTTGAATTTTTCTTATCTAAAAATGAGGTCTGGCTTACAGAAAAAATACCTTCACAATTCTTGTCAAAACAAACCAATATAGAATAGTTTCTATTCATCTATCATTTCAGCTTTATACTCAATAGATTCTGCTTTGGTTTTTTCTAGCCAAACATCAAAACTTTCCACATCACCATGATCTTCCCAGCCGGGAGAGGCAAACGTGTGAACGTAAAAAACCTTTGGATTTCCAGAGGTATCAGAACCATCAAAACACGCAACATCATCCGAGCTTCCAGCCTTAGCAAAGGGGACTAGTTTTCTAGAAGGGTACTGCTTCGCAATTTCATCCAACCAAAAATTAGCAGATTTCTCATACTTACATAAAAAACTCCATGATTCTAAATATGGCATATCTTCTTGATATACAAATTTGATATACGACTGTGGAAAAGAAAACTTTTCAGGTAATAATTTCTTGTCAAATAAATAGGGTTTCATTTCTGTTTTCCTGTTACTTTTGGCGAATCAATAGAACCCAATGGGTTGTCTTTTGCAAAACTTTTAGGTTTTTGTCTGTTGATGCGCCCAGTCATTGCTTCACCCCATGTGTCTGGATAAAAGCCTTTATCAAGATCTGTGAATCGTTCAACTTCCGCCGGACTTAATTTATCACCAGCATTCCGCACCGTTGCCTGAACATCAATTCCTGCTTCACGAGCCGCCAAAATTCGTGTGTTATCCATACTTGTTATTTTACCATCTGGCATTTTAACAACATCAACAGGTTCACCTTTCCAACCGTCTTTTTTCATACTATTCACCAAATCATCATAAGTGAATTTTTCCCCAGTGATACGATCTATTTTATTGTAAGAAACCGTATTTTGAGAAAACCTGATTTCATTAGGATTTAGCGAACTGGTTTTTAGAACATTCTTTCCCCCACCCCTCCTAACCCCCTTCCCAGCAGTAGCCACATCATCAACAATGACGCCCACTGCCTCTGCGCCTGCCTGCAGTCGCTCCACACCGCGCTCGCTATCCGGGATATTTGATGGGTGTCTTCGATTGCCGTTTTTTCAATAAGTTTTTTTGCTGAGTTCCGTACATCAATCCGACTGCACTACAGATTTTTTAAGAAATCAGGGTCAATCCATGCACTTTTAACTTGCCCTTCTT
>CAYRVZ010000439.1:0-1684 GCA_964427815.1 uncultured Saprospiraceae bacterium
ATAATCAAAACAATACTAAGCTATGGATTTTGTAAACGGAGTAGATAGCTTTGAGTGTCTGATCCAAAATAAATGTGATTGATCGATAATACTTTATATGCGATCGTAGATCTTGAAACAACAGGTACCTCTGCTCGGAACGGGCGGATAACAGAAGTCGGTATCGTTTTGTTTGATGGAGAAAAAATTATCAATCAGTTCAGTTCTTTGGTCAATCCAGAAAGATCCATACCTTGGGAAATTACCCGCATTACAGGTATTTCCAATGAAATGGTACAATCTGCCCCAAAGTTTTATGAGGTTGCCAAGAAAATAGTAGAGTTAACGCAAGATGCCATCTTTGTTGCACACAATGTTGGGTTTGATTATGGTTTTTTACGCAAGGAATTTGGCGCTTTAGGCTTTACATTTTCGCGTAAGCAACTCTGTACAGTGCGTTTGATGCGAAAAGTATTTCCAGGATTTCGTTCTTATAGTCTAGGAAATTTAATTAAGCGTTTCGATATTGAGGTCGAAAATAGACATCGGGCTTTAGATGACGCATTGGCTACGACTGAATTGTTAAGAAGAGTCTTACGAAAAAATGAAGGGGAGGAGGAATTAAACCTTTTAGTCAATGAAGGGCTAAAATCTTCAAATCTTCCGAAGCAGATTGATTTAGAATTTTTGCATTCAATTCCCGATGAAACAGGCGTATATTATATGCATGACATGGAAGGGGATGTAATATACGTAGGCAAAGCGTTGAATATTCGCAAACGAATCATGCAACACTTTGCAGATAAAACGACAAAAGGCAATCTCATTCATGAATATGTTGCAGACATTACATGGGAAATTATGGGTAGTGAATTAGCCGCATTACTCCATGAATCTGCCGAAATAAAACGAATACAACCCAAACTCAATAGAGCCTTAAGTCAAAGACTTTTACCTTTTGTGATTTGGTCATTTATGGATGAGCATGGATATATCTGTTTTGAATCTGGCAAGATGACTAGGGCAGAAGCCAAAAAAAAGAAGTATAAGCTGTTAGCTGATTTTCCAAAAAAAGCAACGGCACGGAGTAGAATGCGACAAGCAGCTACAGAGTTTGGTCTTTGCTTGAGGCTTTCTGGGATTGAAAAAGTGCAAAAACCTTGTTTTAATTTTCATATAAAAACTTGTCAAGGGGCTTGCATTCAAAAAGAGGATCCCTCGTCCTATAATAATAGGGCAGAGGCTGCTATGGAGATGTTGAGTCGCATTAGTAATGATACTTTTATAATAATAGATAAGGGTCGTACTCCTGACGAAAAACTTGTAGTATTAGTAGAAGGCGGCGATTATCAAGGCTTTGGCTATGTTAATGAAGCAGATAGTATGGGCAATGATTTGGAATCTATTCGTGATATTATTACGCCTGCTTATCATCATCAAGATAGCATTCTAATTATTAGAAGATGGCTAAAAGGTCGGGAACGCTGTATGTTTAAAGTTTCGGAATAATTTTTGCTTCCTTCGGCGCGTTCAAGTGCTTCCTTCGGTCGCGTTCATTGCTTCCTTCGGTCGCGTTCATTGCTCCCTTTGGTCGCGTTCATTGCTCCCTTTGGTCGCGTTCATTGCTTCCTTTGGTCGCGTTCATTGCTCCCTTTGGTCGCGTTCATTGCTTCCAATGCCTTATTCGCTGTCCAATCCTGCAGCA
>CAYRVZ010000440.1:0-1673 GCA_964427815.1 uncultured Saprospiraceae bacterium
ACGTCTTGCACTGACTAATTTGATGACTTCTGATAGGTACACTTTATTCGTTACACTACACTAGGCGTTTCGCTATTTTCACCCACACTAACTTTATTTAATGCCTTTAAAAACTTAAAGTAGTGTAGCCAGAATCTAGTATTTTACCCGCAACAATTGGTGGTTTTGCTACTGTTATGCCATCGATGAGATCAGATTCTGATTTTTCTATACTTGGTAAATATATAGGGCACAATTTTATCGAAGCCCCCATTTTTATAAGTGAATTTAGTAGTTGGGTTGGAGACTTTCCAATAGGTTTAAATTCCTCTGTTTTTGTTGAACTTAGAGCTAGTTCACCTGCTGGACCACAAAGAACCATATGTACTTTTTTCTCATGCGTTTTCATGGTCTGATAAGATAAAACCATTGCTATCATTTGTGCTTGGCGGTCAGCACTCGTCACAATTACATTTAACCCGTTATATTGATCTGCAAAAACAATATTTGAAGTGAATGTAGCTGATATAAGTAAAATAGATAATATAAATTTTTTCATTTTAATTTCCTCAGTCTATTAGTAGATCCTTACGACCATACAATAATTCAAATTAAAATACATTGATAACAATCAACTTCTAATGTTTTGGAGTCTGTAACTGTATCAACTCCGTGTTAAATTCTTTGTAGGCTAACGCCGCGATAACCGGCATTTTAAAGTGTGCTGAAGTGTAGCGGAAGCATGCTTTAAAATACCGGAGTTGATTGCCTTTCTATGTGTGCTTGCGGTAGGATGTGTACACATGTCTAGCATTATACATAGTAGGTGTAATTATGCGAACGAATATTGAGATTGATGATGAACTTATGAACGACGTGCTCAAGGCTACAGGGTTAAAGACAAAGAAAGACGTAGTAGAGCTAGGCCTCAAGACATTAATTAGGCTTAGAAAGCAAGAGAGGATAAAAAATTTCCGCGGCCAGCTTAAATGGACCGGCGACTTGGATGACATGAGAACCACATTATGATTCTTGTGGATTCAGGCGTTTGGATTGATTACTTCAATGGAGTTGACAATAAACAGACGGCTACGCTGAACGATACACTTGGAATAAGGCCCGTGGCCGTGGGTGATTTGATTTTGACAGAAGTTCTACAAGGCTTCAGAGAGGATAAGGATTACAAGACTGCGAAATCACTGTTTGATGACCTGACGATTTTCGATTTGGTCGGAAAAGATATGGCTATAAAAAGTGCGCAAAACTTTCGGGCTTTACGCAAGCGAGGAATTACGATTCGCAAACCCACGGATGTTATTATTGCGTCATTTTGCATTGAAAGAAAAATTCCTCTTCTATTCTCTGACAAAGACTTCAAACCCTTTGTAAAAAACATGGGGTTAACTGCAGCTTGAGGTACACATAACGTCAGATGGAAGCATTTGTTAGACTGCGTCATCTGAATACCTTACGAGCTAAAGTAACAACAAATAGAGCAATGCTCACTGCTCCTATCCACGCTTCTGATGTACTCAATATCCTCATATATGGGCGAGTTTCGTCATACGAGAGATCTCCGTAGCCTAGGGTGGCGAACGTAGTAAAAGTGCATATTCCGGTGAACGTGAACACCTATTCCGGACGAACGTGAACACCTAAGTTCTCAGCGCATCACGTAGCTGCCTTTTTAACTC
>CAYRVZ010000441.1:0-1672 GCA_964427815.1 uncultured Saprospiraceae bacterium
TGTTCGTAAAAAAGAACTTCAAAAAGAAATCAAAGAAGTGGAAAAGTCTGGCGATAAAAAGGAAGAAACGAAACTCAAAGACAAGATGAATAAACTCATGGACGACACCCAAAAGGTAATTGACTTAATCGAATAATTTACCTTAGTATTGTATTAAAAGAAAAACATTGACTGATTCCTCAGTCAATGTTTTTTTATGATACCTTATAGAATAGCTCTACGGAAAAAATACCGTTTCATAATACAAACCATTGGCTTCGTCATAAGTCATTCCTTGTGATTGGTATTGTTGCATTAACTGAACCCATTCGGCTTTTAGGTCTTTTTGGTAATTATCAAAAGCTGTGAATTGGTCCTTTTCAACTAACGCCGCTTTAATTGCCTCATTCGAGGAATCAAAAGCTTGTTTTAACTCTTGAGTATAAGCCGAATAGTTTTCATTTTTCAAACCTTTGAAGGATTCGTAAGCATAGTATTTACTTTGCACTATCTTGGCTGTCTTCCCTATTTGAAGATCATTCAAACTAAATTCTTGGGTAAAAAAATTAATCTCGGTCACCTTGTCTGCGTGGGATTGGGCATTAATTGTTCCCACAAAAAAAAGGCAGGCTGCAAAAAAAAGAAAAAATTTCATTTGTTATTATTTTTGTCCGTACTGAATAGCTCTTTATACTTGTATCAGCCTCCAATTGTTGCAAATAAATCTAATTACTCACACTTATCCTTTCTATCCTAAGGCAGAGCCCCTAAATGCCGAAATAATCCTTTGCATTCTGATAACAAATACGCTGAACAGTTTCACCAAGCCAATTAACATCGTTGGGTAGCAAACCTTTCTTCACATCATTTCCTATTAAATTACATAAAATTCGTCGAAAATACTCATGACGAGGGAAGGACAGAAAACTGCGACTATCGGTCAGCATACCAACAAACTGCCTTAACAAACCCAGGTTTGATAAGGCATTGATTTGTTTTTCCATGCCGTCTTTTTGATCCAAAAACCACCAAGCCGATCCCCATTGAATTTTTCCAGCGATCGAACCATCATTGTAATTGCCTGCCATTGTTATAAATAACTCATTGTCTCTTGGATTCAAATTATACAAAATGGTTTTGGGTAGTTGATTCGTAATATCCAATCCATTCAACAAAGCTGCTAATCCTTCAGCTTGCGCAAAATCCCCAATACTATCACAACCAACATCGGCTCCTACCCTGTTCAGCAATCGACTATTTGTATCCCTTATCGCCCCGAGGTGCAATTGCATCGTCCAGCCTCTTTTGTGATACATTTTACCTAGTTCAATCATAATAGTTGATTGAAAATCAATAACTTCAGAATGCTTTAAAGGTTTTCCCTGCTTTCTTTTTGTTAGTACTACATCGAGATTGGTCGTGTGCTTTGAAACAAATAACTGGCCGAGTCCATGATCCGCTAATCTACCCCCATGGGCATGAAAGAAGTCAATTCTATTTTCTAAGGCATCCATCAATTGGTCAAAAGTGGAAATCGAATGTCCAACTAAATTTTCTAACTTTTCAACTAATTCTAAAAACTCTGGATTATCTAATACAATGAATTTATCGGGTCTAAAGGTTGGGTACATGCCGAGTTCATCATCAGATTTATTTTGTTTAATATGCCATTCTAGGCTATTCGTAGGCAAGT
>CAYRVZ010000442.1:0-1668 GCA_964427815.1 uncultured Saprospiraceae bacterium
CCATAGAAAGCTGATAACGATTTCCCTTCTATTTTTTTAGATACATTATAAAGTAAATCTTGAAATACAAAATATGGAGGTAAATCAAAATTAAAGTAGCTTTCTTCTTTTAGAAAATATTGTTTAGCTTCAAGATGAGATAGATTTAAAATGCTTTTCAAAAAAACTATATCCTTTTATTAATATTCATTCGCCCTAATTTGGATAAATCCCAGACACATAACGCCGCGCTCTGCGGCAATTTTGGAGCGCAGCGGAAAAATTGTCCGACAGCAGCGCTTTGTTAGGTTTTATTTCGAACAAGATCGAAAAACTCTTCTTCTCTGGCTTCATCAGCAAGTGCTTCAAGAAACCTTTTTTCTTGGAACCCTTCAGATACCTTTTCAAGGACTATATTACCAAGAACCCTAAGCCTTCTTAATTTGGCAGGAGCTTGAATCCTCCTCAACAATAGCTCGCTCTGCTTTACTTCTTCTATGAAGTGATTAGCGGCATGATCATCGAATGTTTTGAACATGTCAGGGATATACATAGCAGCGCCATCTGCAAAGAAGTCAGTTCTATTCCAGCGCGCACTAGAGCCCATCCGCCCTACATAGGTTTTCGTAAGTGAAATTACATACTCGGCCATTAATTCTTCTGGAATTAAGCTGGCGTATGGAACCAATGCTTTTACCGCTTCATTTTCCCTCGGAAAATCATCAAAAGCATCCGTCAATGCTTTAACCAAAGGTTCAGTTTGGTAGCGTCGAGAAACGACTGATAGATACCCCTGATTTTTTATCAACTCGATAAAGCCAAATGCTGACTGTGTTACTTCAGCATTACCTTTTTGTATCTCCTGATCTACGCGCCTAGCAGTTTGAACCTTGATCGGTTTTGGAAGAACGCGCCATAAAATGGGAGCCACAAATTCAATATTTGAGCGAAGAACACTTGTTGATTGAGGATGAATATAGGAAGAGTAAAGCCTATTGGCTAATTCATTCTTATAGATTTCTGGAAGATCACCGAGCGCACTTTCAATTGCTACAACATTCCTATCAAAGGCTTGATCTGACAGATTTGTGACATACTCGTTTACATCAATTATTTGGGCTGGATATTCGGCATTTAATACATATTTGATGCAGTCGTCCATCATTGCTAGGACTTTAATAATAGATGGGTCGCTGCTTTTAGGATGACCAGAAAATATGTGTCTCGTTTCCTTAGCATGTTTTAAAACTTTACTCGCCTCCCAACCAATCACACCAATTTTATAGGCACCTTCAATTAGCTGATCATCATTAACGAAATTTTGGAAGTCTTCGTACGTTTTAATTTCTCTGCCAATCTCAACGGATTTGTTGAAGAGACTCAAACTGCGGAATATGATTTTGTTACGCAGGTCATCAACAACAGCATTCCAGAATGAACCAATTGAGCTTCTATATCCCCCTACCTGAAGAACTTTTACAGCCTCAATTATGTATGGATCATCTCGCAACTCTTCTCGTACCGAAAGAAGAGCTCTTTCCATAATTGGAACAATATCAGCGTTCCCATCGGTAGCGGTTACAGTAATTTGATTTCCAGTCATAAATTTTCCATTTCTTGAATCTCGCGTAAACCTAACGTTTTGCTCAGCGGCAATTCAAAGTGGCACGTTTTTGCGAATGCAAAAAA
>CAYRVZ010000443.1:0-1660 GCA_964427815.1 uncultured Saprospiraceae bacterium
AAAAAAGTACTTATTAGTATTAATACTAGTGTCATAACTCTCGAATTGTTTGGCGCAAATATAGGAATAGATCTGATACATCTGACTTAAATCATGCTTTTTTTATTCATTTAATGGCAAAAATCACTCGATTTGCGCCATGCCTCCCAATAATATATAAAAAAAAGAATATATCCCTTATCAGAGAGGATTAATCAGGCGATCAGGAGGGTTCAGGAGGGATTATCAAATTCTCATAATCCTGTTCCTGGTAGGTCTTTTTAAAACCTTGCAGTAAGGCGTTACTTGTTAGCTAATTGTCCACAAGCTGCATCAATGTCTCCACCGCGGCTGCGCCTTACGGTTACCAAGACGCCTTTTTTTGTCAAATGCGCTGTAAATCTATCTGTTTTATTGGGATTGGCTTTATCAAACATTCCATCTCCGATAGGATTATACTCTATGATGTTCACTTTCACCCTAAAGTCACGGCAAAATGCCGCTAAATTATTAGCATCTTCGATTGAGTCATTGACATTATTTAACAAGATGTACTCAAAAGTAAGGTTGCCTTTTCCCGTTTGTGCATAATATTTTAGAGCGGACATGAGTACGGCTAAGTTATTTGACTCATTGATGGGCATTATTTTATCTCGTTTGACATCATCCGCAGCATGAAGCGAAAGCGCTAGATTCACCTTCGGACTATCATCCGCAATACGTCGAATCATCTTGGCGATGCCGGCAGTCGAGATGGTCAATCTTCTTGGGGACATATTTTGTCCATCTTCGGAAGAAATAATTTCAATACTACGCAATACATTTTTGTAATTCAGGAGTGGCTCACCCATGCCCATATAGACAATATTGGTAATAGGGTGATCATATTTCTCTTCACATAAACGGTTCACTAAAACTAGTTGATCTACGATTTCACCTGCATTCAAATTGCGTTTAATCTTCATCTTACCCGTCGCACAAAAAGAACAAGACAAACTACAACCTACTTGGGTAGAAACACATAAAGTAAACCGATTATCTTTTTTTACGGGAATCAAAACCGACTCTACTAAATGACCATCATGCAACTTAAAACGGATCTTAATCGTCCCATCCAGACTATGTTGAGCCATGTCTTGTGTAATCTGTGGAATGACAAAAGTCTCTGATAACCAAGCTCTTAGCTCTTTAGACAAATTGGTCATTTCTTCAAAATCGCCCACTCCATGCTGCCAAAGCCATTGGTAGATCTGCTTGGCCCTAAAAGCTTGATGACCATGCACTTTGAGTGTATCTTTCAGCTCGTCAAGCTTGAGTAGTCGTATGTTCCTCTTTTCAGACAAATTACAGAATTTAGGCTTTGTGGTTATTTTTTTCTTTCAGTGATATAGGAAACTAACTTTTCTAAGGCATCTCGGGATTCAGATTTAGGAAATGAATTTAAAATACTTAGCGCTTCTTTTTTGTATTCATTCATCTTTTCTCTTGCATATACCAAGCCCCCTTTCTCTCTTACGAAGTAAATAACTTCTTGGACTTTCTTTTTGTTCTCGCTATGATTTTTGATGATATTAATAATTCTTCTTTTTTCTTGTCGAGTAGATTTATTCAATGAATAGATCAATGGCAGGGTCATCTTCTTTTCTTTAATATCAATGCCTCTAGGCTTTCCAACATCCGC
>CAYRVZ010000444.1:0-1646 GCA_964427815.1 uncultured Saprospiraceae bacterium
CCGTCGGTGATTACGCTCGAAGCATCTCTAAAGTCAACATCAGCAGTCATTGGGACCGCATTGTTTCCATTAGCCGCAACATCATTATCACCATCTCCTAAAGTACTTGGATTCGGGTCATTGATATGGTCGTTGACATTCCAATTGATATTATCGGAATCAAAATTGTCATCTAAGCCATCTCCGTCTGTATCCACTCCTGATTCTGTATTATCAGTATCGCCATTTTCCGCAAGGTCAAGGAAATCGTCGTTATCCGAATTGGCGTCTAAATAATCTGGTTGGGCATCACTATCGGTGTTTACAGGAGTAATCGGCGTCCCATTCAAATCATAAGCATCATCTACGCCATTATTATCAATATCATTTCCAGAAGGAGGAACATAAGTTGCTGTCGCTTGCGCTTCTATATTGTCTGGGATTCCGTCGCCGTCAGCGTCAATATCTAAAAAGTTTGGGAATATATCTACATCATCCGTACTTTCAGGAATGACATAATTAATGACCCCATTATCTATAATAGTTTCTACTACATCAGGAAACCCGTTCACGCCGACAGCTCCATTAATTATTCCATCACTATTGGTATCTAGTGATTGATTCCCTACTTCAACCAAATCATAAATACCGTCATTATCATCATCTAAATCAAAAATATTTGGCACTCCATCTTCGTCCAAATCAATAAAAAAGGTTTGGGGGTTGGCAAAATTATTTACACATAGAAACTCGATGCTGTGTTGTCGTGCGGCAGAGCTTGCATTTGGTTGTCTAGCAACAGCTCCAACACGGATAGATAATTCTGTTTTACGGAAGTACCTTGCGGAAAAATTAATTTGAGGGTTTGCATTTCCACCTCCTGCGTAATCAGTCGTAGAACCTGTAGCACTAACCCAACCGTTGCTGATTATGGTGAGTTCCGAAGGATTTTCAATGGTGTAGCTTGTTGGATAATTTACCCAGTTTTCTTCAGAATAACTTGGAAGGCCATCAATATCATTATAATTAACGAAAAACTCTGGTACTTCTACTGGTAAATTAGTACCGGGCTGAACAAATTGAATTAAGTATTCTACATAAGCTCGATCGCCGATATTAGTTAAACTAAAACTCGTTCTTGGTTTAAAGATGGAAGCATCTGAGCTATTATTATCAATGGTTGTGATGGTTGCATTCACTATTTTCTGAACCTTGACTAGTGCATCTATACCCGGTCCAACTAGTGTATATCTATATATCGCACCAACTTTAAGATCGATGCCGGCTTCTAATATTGGGTTGTCTGAAAAATCCATTGCAAAAGCATTGCAGGTAGGATGAAAATTATCTTGGCTGTATCCAGCTTCTAGTACATCTGGGATTCCATCGTTATCATCGTCAATATCAATATTGTCAAAAACTAAATCGTTGTCATTATCTGGACCATTTATAACGGCATCTCTAAAGTTAACATCGTGTAGCATCGGTACCGCAAAATTGCCATCTGGATCCAAGTCTTCGTCCGAGTCTTCTAGGGTTAGCGGATTGGGGTCGTATATGTTATCTTGGGGGTTCCAATTGACTAAGTCATCATCAAAAGCATCATCTAATCCATCATTATCTATGTCAATTCCAGAGGAGATATGTATGTAGTTCCCGTTTTCTTC
>CAYRVZ010000445.1:0-1646 GCA_964427815.1 uncultured Saprospiraceae bacterium
ATAATGTATGTCCAATACGGATGAAATCTTATCTCCAAATCGAGCTTGAAATCCGCCTGAAGAAAAATAAATATCTTTTACTAAGTCGATATTCGGAAAAGTCAATCCTTCTTGTTGACCCGAACGAATAAGCTGTGGACGATAGATCTCATAGTCATTCACATAGACTAGATTTTCATCATAATTCCCTCCTCGTACGTTATACTGAGAACTTAATTCGCCACCCGATCCACTACTGACCCCTAATCCAATACTTGGCAAGACCGCTTCTAAATTTCCCGATGCATTTGGCATACGCAAAAATTTCTCTGCACTTTCCCGAACCATGCCGGGCGTTTCGACCTTGCTCGCCTTTACCACGACTTCAATATCAGAGGCTTCGAGCACCAATTCAAAATCTATTTTTTTGCGCTCATTAGCATGCATACCCTCGACCATGAAGTTGCCTCCTTTATAACCCGCCCTAGAGATGATGAGCTGGTGGGACTTATTCGCTTCTAATGTCAAGGAATATTCTCCGTTGATATCCGTTTGCGCCGTGTTCGAAGTACTGGCAACATAGATGATGGCAAATTCGACGGGCTCTTCTGTCAAGTAATCCGTTACCTTCCCATAGATGGTCACTGTCAGACCTGATTGAGCTTGCGCCAAAAAGGCAACAGCTAGAAAGAAAAAAAGACTGGTCGAACGTAGAAAAATTCGTTTCATAAGAGGGGTGTTGTATCGCTTACGCAAAAAAGAAGTCAAAGAAAAGCAATATTGAAACGATAAACTAATAATTTTCGTCTTTTCGTAGTTTCTAAGGGTAATTTCTATTAGCAAATTTTAGACTTTGAAGCTGAATCCAAAGCAGGAATAACATAAATGACACCAGCACAAAAGGATTCAGACTCAAAAGCTAATCGTAGGAACCAGTTTATTCTTAGCTTCAAAGTCCCGACAATAGATAGAAAAAATAAGATACCTCCGATGGGCTTTTGAGACTCAAAAGCTAATCGTAGGAACCAGTTTATTCTTAGCTTCAAAGTCCCGACAATAGATAGAAAAAATAAGATACCTCCGATGGGCTTTTGAGACTCAAAAGCTAATCGTAGATAAAAAAAAGCTATCTCGATTGTTAATATCAAGATAGCTTTTTATTTGGTGTTTAGGCATTTTTATCCCAAACCTCTGATGGTCGTACGTTGTCTAACTCTTCCAAACTTCAAATTCAAACCCGTCCTAAATTGCAATGCGCTTGCTTTATTCGGTAAGATAAAAGTAAAAATATTATCTGTAGCCATGAATAACTGTACTGGACCGATGTTGAAAGTAGCATTCAATCCTAAGTGGTTTATTCTTTTGTTTTGGTAAGAAAAATTTCCACCTGCTTGAATCCAAGGCGCCACCTTATATTGCATCCCAACCCCCACAGCTGGAAGAAAATTACGCATTACTTTGGTTACATCAATGACCCCACTGGCCGTTATCTTGTCAGATACTTTCCAAGTGCCACCCAAAATAAATTTTGGACCTAAATTCGTTTTGAACGTCTCAGTTGACTTTTCAAATTCTACAAATTTTTGAATAGAGTCTAACATGCCAGCTAAGGAAGCCGTATCCAATTCTGCAAGGCTTTGAAGTCGTACACCATCAAAAGCCAAATG
>CAYRVZ010000446.1:0-1640 GCA_964427815.1 uncultured Saprospiraceae bacterium
TTCGTCCTTCAAGACCCAAAACCGAATAAAATTTCTAAAGTGCCTCCAAGGATTCGCCACTTCTTTACGAAATTTTATGCTACGCGGGTGGACAAAGGTTTCAATTTTTCCTGAGGAAAAAATTGATGGTTGGGTACGCTTGTTTTTTTTTAATTGTGGGTTGGAAGATTTTGTCTTCGTCGATAAATTTGTCATAATTTTTGATGTGGATTTTCGGCTTAACTTATGGTTTTACTTTTGGGAACACTACAAATATTGATATTGTTATGCTTTGGTTATAAAAAACTGCACCTAAGTTTTCTAGGCGGAACGCCTACACCTAGATGCGGTTTAAGCCTAAAGGCTTAACGAGCGGAAACTTTGTTTTTAGATATTAGGCAAGGTCAGTGCCAGCAGATCCAGCGGTATACACTCTAACTAACTATCAAGAAACTTCCTAAACGCAAGAATAATATCCTCAGCATCTGAGTCACTTAAGGAAGCACCAAACTGAAAATCTTTCGTAATGTTACCCCAGATACTTTTAGGGATATTACGAAAGGAGAGATAAACTTTTCCCCCATCCCCTTCATAACTTTCATCAAATAACACAGATTTTTTTTTTGATACTAATCCAAATTCAATAAGCTTTTCTCGATGGAACTGTTCTTTGTGAAATTTAAAATATCCCTTACGATAAATATAAAACACGTCACCTTTCACACAAAACACCTCCTTTCCCTTTATATAATACACTATTTTATTAGACAGAAACAAAAACAAAAGAACAAAACAGGTAAAGACTAATAAAGGAATAATTAACATAAAGCTTAATTTAAAGTCAGTTATTACTACTATAATTAAAATAACTGCAGCAGCAACCAACGAAACTGAGCCAATAAAATAAGAAATAACAAAACTAAATCTTTTTTTTGCCTTTATTATACACTTTAATTCTAACGGCTTGGAATCTATACTATAATTATTCATTTTTATTTCTTAGCTATTGTTAGACCAAACTTTAATCTTATCCCTACACCAATAGCTAAATTTAATTCCGGTCCATAAAATTGTGTTTTTTTACTACCGCCTAAACTCAAACTACTATTACTGGCTCCCACAATTCCTTTTTTTGCAAGTGGCCCAATGCCAATGGAGTGCGAACTTTCTCCCCATTTAGCTGTCCATAGATTATAAGTTGTCGAATAATTTGCACTAACAAAACCATATCCACCTTCAGCAACAATATCAAGTTTCGACATATCATAATATTTAGGTAAAAAACCATTTTTAACAAAATAAACATCTCCAGTGATTTACATATCTTTCAAAATACAAGTATCTATGATAAGTATTAGTTTCGGTCAACGTTTTTATTTTACCAAATCCTGTATATGGTCCTGTGCCATTTTTCCATTCGTCATAGATATCTAGCATGCCAACATCCTTACTTCTAACCCCTTGCAAAAGTTTACCCCTTGCAAAAGATTACGCCCATTGGATTAAGTAATATTTTGGCGATAATATATCAAAAACTCATCAATAAAAGCTTCATTCTCATCAACTATATATGAATAATGTCCAACCACTTCACCACTCCTAGGATGTATTAAATCAAACTTTGTAACTATATAATACTCCCCAACATTAAATGAATCATT
>CAYRVZ010000447.1:0-1633 GCA_964427815.1 uncultured Saprospiraceae bacterium
ATCAGGGTGAAATACTTATAGACGGAACAAATATTAAAAGTTTTACAAAAAAATCACTCCGAAGCCTGATGGGCTTAGTTACTCAAGATTCAATCTTGTTCAATGAAACGGTAGGTAACAATATCGGCTTAGGAAAAGAAAATGCCACAGATGCCGAAATCATTGATGCGGCGAAAATAGCCAATGCCCATGACTTCATTAGTGAACTGCCCAAAGGTTACGACACTAATATTGGCGATAGTGGCAACAAATTAAGTGGTGGGCAAAAACAGCGTTTATCCATTGCGAGGGCTGTTCTAAAGAGTCCGCCGATAATGGTCCTTGATGAGGCCACCTCGGCCTTAGATACCGAAAGTGAGCGTTTGGTACAAGATGCCCTTGAAAAAATGATGCGTAACAGAACCTCGATCGTTATAGCTCACCGGTTATCGACGATACAAAAAGCAGACACTATTGTGGTTCTTCAAAAGGGAGAGATTGTTGAGCAAGGCTCACATGCCGAGCTTCTTGCCGCTAATGGGGTTTACAAAAAGTTAGTTGCGATGCAGTCTTTGGGGTAGGTTTTAAAATAGTTTAGGAGTTTAGAGGCTTAGTTCTTTGGGTCATGCCTAACTGTTTTCTTCTAATAAAAGAAAAGTTACTTTCTTGCTCGACTAAACCCCAGTTTCGAAATTCTATTACTTCCTGCTGCATAGGCCACCGAATCGTTTAAAAATCGGATGGTGTAAAAAGGTTCTTCCGATAGTCTTGACCACGTATTTCCCATGTCTTTAGAATATGAGATTCCCGTAAACCCAACGGCTACGATTTCATTTCCATCGGAACCAGGTACGAATTGTACACAACTTTTATACGAGGGATTTTGACCGTTGGCAATTAGCTTCCAGGTTTTACCCCCATCTTGAGTTATTGCTTTGTTGGCAGTGTTGTTCTCAGGATCGGTATAATCACCACCAATGGCAACACCCAGTTTGACATCATAAAAATCTATTGAATAAATTCCCTGCGTATCTTCTTTACTATTGATTGGTGTTTGAAATGCTTCCCATGTTGTACCCTTGTCCCCTGAAAATAAAATTCGACCACTAGTAGTAGCGACCCATACCTTATCCCCAACCTTAGCAATATTGGTGTTACTCGCTGCAAAAGCGCCTTCCCCTTCAATTCCTTCTGGCAAATCTTCACAATTCAACTTACTCCATGTAAGGCCTCCATCCCTAGTAATAATAATCGACATACAGCCATTCATGCTATCACCCACAGCAATACCTTCTTTATCATTAAAAAAGATCATGGCGTCATAAAAGACAGCATCGTCTTCTTCTTTATAAACCAGCTCCATTCTTCCCTGTTTCCCAGTTTTGTACATTAAAGCAGGGTTACCAACAGAAAGCATAAAAAAATCTGTAGCGGTGTGTGCTATGGCCCTAAATTCAGGTATGCCAGTATGGTATTTCTCCTCATTAGTCAGTATCTTATTGGTTTCAAGGTCTATGGTTCCGAAAACGCCTTTATTTGCTGCAAAAGCAAGGCTACTGGGCATAATTTCAATGGCTCGGATACTTAGGGAGTCCTCAAAAATAGCTTCAATGGCAACAGCCGTCATAAGGGTCGTTTTTTTATTGTTTCCACA
>CAYRVZ010000448.1:0-1625 GCA_964427815.1 uncultured Saprospiraceae bacterium
ATTTGCCATGTCTTCTAGCAATTGAGGCTATTGGCAATGTTCAAGTTGAAGCTACGTGTTTTGAAAGTAATGGTGGGTCGATAGTGTTGGAAGGAGGAATTTCCAGTACACAAGCAACATATAGTTGGAGCGGCCCAAATGATTATACTGCAACTACAAAGAGTATTTATGGTTTGGAGGTTGGGGAATATCAACTTTTAATGAAAGATTGGTGTTCTTCGGGGTACTGGTGTCAAAGAATTGAAACATACATGGTTAAAGAAGGCAACCTCTTTGGCGTAAGTACGCAAACAACAGACGCCTGTCAAGGCCAACAAAACGGATCCGTAGCGATTACGTTAAGTGATTATGAATTATTTTCTCCATTAACTAATCCATGTAACTTGCTAGTTCATTACATTGCAGAGATAGATGGAGTGGCGCAATCGTTTTTTCCTTTTGGTTCATTTACTTGGACTGGGCTAGGTGCTGGGGAACATTGTATAAAAATAACAGGTCCTTACTATGAGGAAGATCCAAACTTTTATGTGCCCTGCAAGGTGCCGCCTGATGCTTCTGTATGTACAGTTGAGGAGTGTTTTACGATAGGGGCTACGGAGGTGACTGCTACGGTTAAAGTTATTAATCAGCCTTGTGACGATTCTGGGACAGGTACCTTAATGGCGATAGTTGCAAATGGCAGTTCGCCTTATAGTTATGAATGGAGTAATGGAAATACAACAGCTGTATCAACAAATCTTATTGCTGGTGATTACTCCGTTACTATCACAGATTCAAGAGGTTGTTCTGTATCGGCAAAAGAAACAATTAAAAAGAAAGAGATATTTGAAATAACTAACTTGTTTTTTGGGGGAGAATTTTCAGGTTCGACTAAAAAGTTACAATTAGGTGCTTTTCAGTTTGTCAATGATATACCATCGGCTGGTATGTCTGTAGCATATATTACCTATTTGCCAATTGACGCTTCTAAAACGAATTTGTTTAAGCAAATAAATGAAAATTCAACGGAGAATAAGAGCGTATATCATATTTATCCCAATCCTTTTGTTGATGAACTCAACCTTGAAATTACATCAGAAGTTGTTCAACAGTTTTCGATTGTAGTTCAAGATTTGATGGGGAAAGAAGTGTTAAGAATAAAGACTAAACCAATTATTGGTACTTGGACGGAAACCATAGGTATGGCAACAGCTCCACCAGGTATTTATTTTTTAACTATCCAAGATAAATCAGGAAAAACATGGTCTAAAAAAATAATTAGACAATAATATTTCCTACACTTTTGCCATCTACTTCTTTGATGTCGTTTATAATCTAAAATAAACCACTGTCATCCCAAAGTAGCGAAAGTCATAGCCTGAGTGTGGCAGATAGTGGGTTGTAACCAATAATTATTAATCCCACATTATGGCACACACTCATTAGTTTTAATATTCCTGAATTCGAATAAAGCCCATATATCAGTCGATAATAGGCTGTTTGTGACCCAATTCAAACAAACAATGACAAATAGCGTAAATACTAATATGTATAGTCCAAGTTTTTGGCATATTTCTTTGTTTCTGTATTAAAGAACTATACCTTTGTCGTCGATTTTTTCTTTAATTTATAACAACATGTCTGAA
>CAYRVZ010000449.1:0-1623 GCA_964427815.1 uncultured Saprospiraceae bacterium
CTTTTTACGCGCAAGTATGAAATCGAACACATCATCCCACAATCTCGATACTTTGATAATTCTTTTGGAAATAAAATCATCTGCGAAACACCCATCAACAGCTTAAAAAGCAATATGACCGCCTACGAATTTATCAAAAAACATGGTGGGGCAAGTGAAGAGGGCTACAAGGTCTTTAAGCTTCAAGACTACGAAGCACATGTACAAAAATACTTCAAATCAAATCGAAACAAACTACGAAACCTCCTGAGCGAAGAAATCCCTGAAGGATTCATTAATCGTCAAATGAATGACAGCCGATATATCAGCAAGCTAGTCATGGGCTTAATGAGCAATATTGTAAGAGAGAAAGACGAAGATGCAGCAACTTCCAAACACGTTCTCCCTGTCGTAGGCGCTTTGACTTCAAAACTAAAACGAGATTGGGGATTAGAAAACAAGTGGAATGAGTTGGTTTTACCTCGATTCAAGCGATTAAATGAATTAACGGATTCTACGGACTTTACCTATAAAAACAAGGATGGCATTGAGGTTCCGACTGTCCCAGAAGACCTAATGAAAGGTTTTAACAAAAAGCGTATTGATCACCGACATCACGCGATGGATGCACTAGTTATTGCCTGTTGCGCTCGACAACATACGCAGTATCTTCACTCGTTAAATAATGAAAACGAAAAATACAGTTTACAACCCATCCTAATGGTCAAAAACGACAAAGGCCACTTTACCAAGCATTTTGCACTCCCGTGGATAGGGTTTCCTGTAGAAGCGAAGGAAAACCTAGAAAAAATCATCGTCAGTTTCAAACAAAACCTTAGAGTCATCAACAAAACCAATAACAAAACTTGGCAATGGGTCAAGCAAAAAGATGGAAAATTCAAAAAGGAATGGGTCAAACAGACTAAAGGGGATAACTGGGCTATTCGTAAACCGATGCATATGGAGACAGTATCAGGTAAACTCAATATTTCTACTCCCATAGGCAAAGTTGCCACTGCCGGTCGGACTTCCCTTACGGAAATCAAAAATGCAAAGGATCTTGACAAGATAACGGATTCGGGTATTCGAGACAGAATTCTCCCAAATCATCTAAAAAACTATACGGATGAAAAAGGGGAACGAAATTTTGAAGCCGCTTTTTCGCCAGAAGGCATTCAAGACCTTAACAAAAACATCCAAGCGTTGAATAATGGGAAAAAACACCAGCCCATTTACAAAGTTCGAATGTACGAAGTCGGGAGCAAATTTCCCATTTCGGAAGATCCTAGCTCTCCGAAAAACACCAAGTACGTAGAAGCCGCCAAAGGCACCAACCTTTTCTTTGCTATTTACTGGGACGAAGAAAAACAAAAACGAAATTTTGAAACCGTCCCTCTAAATGCTGTCATCGAACATCAAAAACAAGTGGCTCATCTTCCAAAAAAAGAACGGTCTCCAATACCTATTGATGAAAACAAGGGTAAATTCTTATTTTCCCTTTCCCCTAATGACTTGGTGTATGTGCCGACAGGTGATGAAATCGAAAATCCTAGGTTAGTGGACTTTGAGAAGCTATCTTTGGAACAAGTTGGGCGTATCTATAAGATGGTGAGTTCTAGTGGAAATCAATGCTTTTTCATTCAA
>CAYRVZ010000450.1:0-1619 GCA_964427815.1 uncultured Saprospiraceae bacterium
ACCTGTGTTAGCGTCAATGACTGCATCGAAATGTATTACATTATTTAGGCTATCATCCTTAATAATATCTACTGCAAATCCAGCACACCCTAATACAATCGTATAGGTATCTAGTGCTGTACATCCGTTAGCATCTGTAACGGTTATTGAGTAAGTTCCTTCACTCGCATTGGTCAAAGAAGAAGTTGTTTCGCCATTATTCCAAAGGAAAGCATAAGGCGCTACTCCACCTGAACCTTCCGCGTATAAGTTATCTCCACCAGGATTCCCTGTATAGCTAATTTCTACCATTAAATCCGTAGAGTCGCATGGATTGCCATTGCTAAAGAGATAAGTTTCTGAAGTTGTGCAACCACCCGCATCCGTAACGGTAACTGTATAAGTATCTGTCAAGCTTGTATTAATCGTTGCCGTAGAAGCGCCCGTTGACCAAGCATAAGCGTATGGAGACGTACCTTCCGTTGCAGTAGCTGTTAAGGCACCGTTCACATCAGCAATGGTCACATTAAATAAGTCACAAGGATTTGTTGTGATTGTAAAAGAACCCGAAGCTGTACATCCATTGTCATCAGTAACCGTTACGCCAAAAGTACCTGGATTAAGACTATCAACCGTACTGTTTGTAGTTCCGTCCGTCCATAAGTAAGCGTATGGAGATTGCCCATTAGAAGGGACGGCCACTAATCCGCCATTTTGCTGATTCACTACAACTGTAAAGTTTTCACACCCATCTTCAGGAGTTACTGGGTTATCTTTCTTACAAGCAGTAATTGACAAAGCAAAAACAGCTACAAGACCTAGCACGAACAAATTTATTTTCCTTTTCATTTTCCTTATTTTTAAATTAGTAAAAGGTGATTTCGCTTGTATTACCCCAGCTTGTGCAAAAACGTGACACTTGGATAAAAAAAAATTATATCATACACCTTTTCTTGAAAGACTCTATATTTCCGACAGGATCATATCCGCCAACAGTTTATGGGTCAAGATTTTGCCTTTTGCCAAGAAATAATTATCGAGATAGTAAAATGGGTTTTATTGAAAATATTACTGGACATAAATGACAACAAAGCTTCTTTCTTTATGTACTAAATAATTTCTCTTTTGTAAAAAAAGCTACTCTAATATCCGATATCAAAACTAATTTGATGCTGTGGAAGAATTACAATTGGTAAGAGAAGGTAAACTGGAAGCTCGTAACGCGGTAGACTTTATCAATGAGTTATAGTGTTAAAACCATCCCTAAGTTCTTTGACTTGTGACATCATTCTCTATCAAGGCAGAATACTCAAAACTCCGTGCATTAATGTTGTATGCTGCTTGGCAAGGAAATGCAACTACAATACTACTTTTGAAAATGAACAAACTAATAAAAATAAAAACTATCCCAAAAAGAATTGGCTAAGATTTTTGTGACTTCTAACACTACTATTGGAAAATATGAAAGGGACGAAATGATTCCATCCATTGAAGCTGCTAAAAAATTAGCTAAGATTTTGGATACTACTGTGGGCTATCTTTTAGGTGAGACAGAGCAAGCTGATTTATTTAAAGATCCTAAAATGCTAAAACGATTACAGGATATAATAAACCTACCAAAAAAAGAAAAGGAAAGTTTA
>CAYRVZ010000451.1:0-1614 GCA_964427815.1 uncultured Saprospiraceae bacterium
TCCAAGCATAGCTGTCTTAATGATATTGGGATTGAATATTTTCATTAAGCTGTCATTAATTTTTCATTGACCATCAAGCCAATTAATCTAGCCCCTGCTAAACTTCGAATAATAAAAGCATCGAAAAGATGTCCTTGCGTTTGCGAAAGCACTAACAAATACTGGTCAAAATCCATTCCACTTATGGGCAATAAACTATCATTACTATCCATTAAAAAATATTTTTCCTCCCTTGCTATGACATTTACCTGTGCCACAAATTGCGGTAATTCAAATGTCCATGAAAATTCTTGCAGTTGCTTTTTAAAAGCCAAATTGGTTGCTTCCAAATTAGAGAGGGGCGCTAATTCAAGCTTCACATCCGTTTGGTTGCCCTTTATTTTAACGAAAGCTCTCGTTTTGTGCAGACCAGGATAGAAAGCCATTTTTGCTTGTATTCTGCCTCCCTGTATATACTGATCCTTAAAGTAAGTGCTGCCAAAAGCAAATTCTAAAATGTATGCATGGCGATTTGACTGCACACCATAAAGATGAACCTTTCTGGATTCCAAATTATCGGTTGTGCTTTGGTCAATTTTAATAATCAACCAGACATCAGAAACCACTTCTGTTTTAGGGTTCGTCAACAAATCATTTTTATTAATATTCCAGCCGATTAATAATTCTAATTCTTTTTTCACTGCTGGATCTAACCGTTCGTGCCGAAGTATCGCCTGAGTCAATAAGTGTAAATTGCTTAAAGTCCTCAAAACAGGCTCTTGCCATTCCCCTTGATAATCAATTTCCGCAAGGTAATTAAAATACGTGTTGATTCCAGGCGTTTTAGCATCGACCATTCTCTTAGTTAAGTCAGCCCAATAGGCTTCATCCTTATTAGGAAATTCTAAAATACCTAATTTAATCACATCCTTCAACCACAAATCAACAAACTCAATCGACTTAACCGCTTTTTTCCATTTGTCATCATTTTTCTTTTGGACAATCTCTGGTGCTTGCTTTTTCTTGGGCTTTGCAGCTTTAGTAGAAGTTTTGTTGGCTCTTTTCTTAACCCACTCTTCGACCCATAGGGGCTCTTTTTCCGCAAGGGGGATGGAGTCAATGCTATGATGTGCTATATACAAGCCAATTGCTAAACCGTGTTTGCAAGGAAATTTTCGACTCGGACAAGAACACTTAAACGCTAAATCCAAGATATCCATTTGAACAAAATAGGGCTTAGCCCCACTACCCTTAATAGGTGCCCATATAGCCCTGTCGCTCTTAGCAATATTCCAGGTAGTCTTTAAAAAAACCTTTGTTGCCGCTTTGATAGAAGCAGCATCGGGAGCGAGGCTATTGACTTGTTCTTCAGTTAGTTGCACTTTAATTGGCTTATGAAAGGCAGCAACGCCTAAATAGTAATATGCCCCAAAAGTACAACAACTTTCCAAAAGAATTGGAAAGTTGTTGTACTTCTTAAAAAACTAAGGCTTAGTGGAGGTCGATTAATTTTTAATAAACTTCCAAATCAGGTTCGTCTTATCTCCTCTAGCCATTATCATATAACTGCCTTGGGGTAAATCAATCAGGTCAAAAAGCACTTCATTAAAGCCTATATTCAAATATTTTTGAGTC
>CAYRVZ010000452.1:0-1598 GCA_964427815.1 uncultured Saprospiraceae bacterium
ATTTAAGTGCATCTGAACTCGTCCAAGGTGTATTAATTGGCAATAATTGTTCCTTAGATTTAAATGTCCAGCAACATGGCAGCAGCCAACAGTTTGGTACTTTTTCTAATGGTATGGATGCCATTGGGTTTGAATCTGGCATCATCATTACAAGTGGGAGCATCAATAATGCCCCCGGTCCGAACAACAGTGGCAGCCTTGGCAGTAATGTTCCTGGCAATTACTCAGATCCAGATTTGTCATACATTGCAACCAAATCCACTTATGATGCAGCTGTTATAGAATTTGATTTTACCCCTGTAACGGATCAAATACAATTTGAATATGTCTTTGCATCTGAGGAATATTGTGAATTTGTTAATGATGATTATAATGATGTATTTGGTTTTTTTATATCAGGACCTGGTATTAATGGTACTTTGAATATTGCCCGTGTCCCAGGGACTGGAGAAGTGGTATCTATTGACAACATCAATCACTTAAAAAATACTTCGTTCTTTTATCCCAATAGTTCTTCCTGTCAAGGAGAAACAAACATGGCTGACATTCAGTTTGATGGTTTTACACATCCACTTGTTGCTTCCGCAACGGTTATCCCTTGCGAAACTTATCATATAAAATTAGCCATTGCGGATGTTGGAGATGGAATTTATGATTCTGCTGTTTTCTTAAAAGCGGGTAGTTTTAGTGCCGGAGACATCGTAAACATCGTACCAAAGAGCACCATATTGCAAGCTCAGACTGCTTACGAAGGCTGTAAAAATGGGTATTTACTTTTTGACCGTTCATGTAGTAACAATATAGACCTGCCCCTTACATTAACCATAAATGTGCTTTCCTCAAGTACGGCACTGGAGGGGATTGATTACGAAAAACTCCCTCAAACTTTTACTATTCCTGCTGGAATTTCCTTGGATAGTTTTCCTATTTTTGCGCATCTTGACGGCTTATCAGAAGGAGATGAGCAAATTGACATAGAAGTAATTGGTCAATACCCTTGTTACAAACCTACCGTTAGCATTGTTATTTCAGATCCCGTGCCTATTGTTGTTACAAGTGAGGACCAAACCCTATGCAGCCAAACGGATGCTACTTTCTCTCCGCTGCCACAAGGAGGTCTCTTACCTTATACTTACGAATGGCAAGATGGATCTACTAACAGTACATTCACCAAAAATTATGATACTACCGAAACGATAACGTGTACGGTAACCGATATATGTAATAATAGCTCGGAGGCTATTTTTAATATTACAGCTATTCCTTTACCGGAAGGTGAAATATCTGGTGATGGTATTCTATGTGATCAAAATTCAAGTAGTCATATTAATTTAGATTTTACTGGACCGTCCCCCTGGGATGTTGTCATTGAAAAAGATGGAGTTGAATTTTTCAGCAAGCAGTACGCCTCTTCAGCTAGTAACTTCGATGTAATCCAACCGGGTCAATATCGAATAAAATCTATCTCCTCCTATGGCTGTGTGGGCGTATCAAAAGGCGAGGTAGATATAAAGGCTTCGACTTTGACGTCGGCTTACGAGAAAATTGATGTCAGTTGTACAGGCTTTAGTGATGGAAGCATCGTGGCGAAACCTATT
>CAYRVZ010000453.1:0-1597 GCA_964427815.1 uncultured Saprospiraceae bacterium
AATTAGCAGCAGCACACATCATAGACATTAACTTTCAAGCACAATTTCTCCTTGCGGAAAATGGAGATAAGTATTCCTATGATAAGTTAATTTTGGCAGTTGGTTCGAAACCAAACAAATTTGGTTGGCCGGGTCAAGATTTAAGAGGTGTGGGCGGATTGTATAGCAAACAAGATTTGGAACAAATGGAGGCTTTTTCTACAGGGCTGAAACGAGCGGTTATTGTTGGAGGAGGGCTCATCGGTCTAGAGATGGCGGAGATGTTTCTATCTCGTAATATTCCCGTTACTTTTCTCGTAAGAGAAGCGAGCTATTGGGACATGGTGCTACCTCCCGAAGAATCTAACATGATCAATCGGCAGATCATTCATCATGGGATTGACTTGAGGTTATCCACAGAATTAAAAGAAATTATAGCTGATGACTCGGGAAACGCTTGTGCCGTTATCACCCATACAGGCGAACGTATCGACTGTGGATACGTAGGTTTGACTGCGGGTGTCAGCCCTAATGTAGCTTTTCTGAAAGAAACAGGATTGGTCATAAATCGAGGAATTATAGTTGATGAGTATCTTACGACAAACATACCCAATGTATATGCCATCGGAGATTGTGCAGAAATAAAAGACCCGCTTCCAGGGAGAAGATCTATCGAAGCGGTTTGGTATATTGGCAAAAAAATGGGGGAAGTGGTTGCCCAAAATATTTGTACTATTAAGACTGCGTATCGTCCCGATCTATGGTATAATTCTGCCAAGTTTTTAGACATTGAATACCAAGTCTATGGGCAGGTACCTAGCCAATTGCCTGAAGAAATCAAATCAATTTATTGGGAACATGCAGATGGCGCTAAAAGCATTAGAATTAATTATCGAAAAAGGGATGGAGCCGTCACTGGTTTTACTGTAATGGGTATTCGTTACCGCCACAGCGTCTGCGAAAAATGGATTCAAGCAGGCACAACCATACAAGAAGTATTACAAAGTTTAGCTTTGGCGAATTTTGATCCTGAGTTTTTCAAAACATACGAAAGCGATATTTTGAGTTTATATAATCAACAAACTGGACAAAGCTTGTCACCAAAAAGCAAGGGAAAACTTTCCGCTGTTCTAACCTTTCTAAAATCAAAATCATGAATACTTTATCCGTTAACAATAACAATATTTGGTTTCGGTCTATAAGTAGTAAGGGCATCGTTGCTTGGCTTTTGGGTATCATTCTGACTAGCTTCTATGTACTTTTGTATTTCTATCCAAGTCTGCTTGGGCAAGGAGTGGAGGGTGCGGCAAATACGGGTATCATCAAACTATTTGACCCATTAAGCTATGCTTTAAAAGGAAAACCTGCCAGCCAATGGTTTTTATATGGAACGCTCTACACTTTGGCTATTTTGTTTTTTGGAGTCAAGTTCATTAAAAAATACTGGCATAACAAATACGAAGTTCTAAGAACTATTTCGGTTATGTTTTTTCAATTGGGCTTTGCCTTTCTGCTTCCAGAAATACTACAAAAACTAAACAAACCCTATTACGACTTTAAAAATATGTGGCCGCTTAATTATTCTTTTTTTGATAGTTATGCATTAAATGGCTATTTA
>CAYRVZ010000454.1:0-1594 GCA_964427815.1 uncultured Saprospiraceae bacterium
TCTTGTCGTTGTGAAATATTTAAAAGAAGCGGCTAAAGGGAAAAAGCAAGAAAAAGCGCACCCTGAACAAATCCAGTGTTAAAATCAAAACCGCACTAGGGGCGAAAAAGGGCTTTTGAGAAATGCATTAGGGAAAGCTGGGTGCTAAGTGATTGAGTGAACTAGGGAAACTGAATGGTTAGCCAGAACCAGTCGTAGAGCCTGTTACTTTACAACTATTTTCGGGATTATGATCCGGAGATGGGGCGGTATTTGACTTCTGACCCGATTGGGTTGAAGGGTGGGTTGAATACCTTTGCTTATGCTAATACTAATCCGCTGTCTGCTATTGATCCCTTAGGATTATTTGCCGTAGGTGACTCTCTAACAGACGCAGATATACAACGTTTGGATGGTAATTCCGCAGCAATCGAGGCTTTTGTTCTTTCTGAACTCAATAATTTCAAAGATAGAGAAAACTTTTATAATTGGGCAGATCAACAGCTGAATTCGAAACCTGAGGCAACACAAACAGATTGGTTCCTTGCAGCTGCTCAAGTCAATGAGGAGGACGCATTAGGGGGAGTGGATGGTTTTGGTGCTGGCATTATTTTCGAAGATACGACAATCAGTTATCTCAAGAATGCTGGTGTTGACCTTGCAATGCAAAATGTCCAAACATTCCTGACGTTAATCCAGGGTGAGATGGTGCTGGGAATCCCTTGTACCAAGAAAGGTGACGATTTAGACCTTGCTTTGGTTACCTATGAGCAGAATCGTTTAGAAGCAATTACAAATGATTTTTTTAGGGGCGATCCTGCTGGACGACAACTGGTTATCGACGATTTGAATGATTTTATGAATGGACGTGGGGCTGGTGGAAACTTAGCCGAGTACACGCGATTAGGGGACGAAGCGACGGAAAAGATTATCAAAGAGTATTTTACAGATAAAGGCATTGATTTTGATATGGGCAATAAGGCGCATAGAATAACACTAGGCGAAGAACTAATTAAAGAAAATAATAGGGCTTTAGGTAGATAAATTATGAACAAAGGCTCATTTATAAACGCACTGATACTTTTGCTGTGGATTATACTGATTGATGTTCTTATTTTTACATTCTTGTTTAATATACACTTACAATTAGCTGAAATAGCCCGACAAAAAACCTACTTTCCACCAAATGCTGTGAAAAATTTTGACTTTTCAGCCTTAATAAATCCAATTGGGATTTTTTTTATGTCAATCCTTTATTTAGGAATTAAGATTCTATATGGTTATTACCCAGCAATACTAGCCTACTTCTATATTCGCAAGATATCAGCCACAAATTTTACTCCCCATAAAATAATCTTGCCGTTATTCAGTATTTTTCTTATCAGTGTGCTCCTAGCACTCGCATTTTTTGAGGGTGATAGGCCGTTTTCAGTGGATATTGCTTATAAAACCCCATTAGGAGGACAGTTGTATATTGCCTTGTTTGCCAGCTTGGTGGCACCTTTTATTGTAAAAATTATTTTGACAAAAAAATAGAATGATGGGGTCTCCCATTAACCCGAGAATTAGGGGACAGACCACGATAAGTAAAAGGAAACATCAATAGCACCAGACG
>CAYRVZ010000455.1:0-1587 GCA_964427815.1 uncultured Saprospiraceae bacterium
ATTCCTATTTTGAGCGATTATTCATGCGCTGCAAAGAAAACGAATGGAATTGGGCGTATGGCATGTTAAGTATGCAAGGCCGAATGCATGAAGAAGTCATGGCTTTTGCTAATCAATATTTCTATGATGGTCAATTACAAATTTTACCGAAAGGCCTCAATCCAAAACAATCCAAAAAAGGGTATCTTACGACCAAGTCAAAAGATGCTTTACGAAAAGAATTAGCAGAGGAAAGAATGTTATTTTTTGACACGCCTGTGGATGAGGCGCTAGGATCTGGAAAGAAAAACAAATATGAAGCAGAAAAAATTGTTAAAATATTACAACAACTAAAAGACCTATACGAAGAAAATAACTTACCCCTAAGCAAGCAATCTATCGGCATCATTACGCCCTATCGGGCTCAGATTGCACAGATTCGTGCAACTGTCTTTGAGCTAGCTCCTGATTGGCTTGAATTGATTACAATTGACACCGTCGAGCGCTACCAAGGAGGTGCACGAGATATTATTATTATTTCGGTTTGCCTGAACAAACCTTACCAACTTAATACGTTAGTCGCACTCTCCGAGGAAGGAATTGATCGGAAACTAAATGTAGCACTCACTAGAGCCAAAGAACAAATCATCATGATCGGTAACGCAGAGCTACTCAATAGGGATAAACATTATGCTGCTTTTATTCAGTTGACCACAAGTGAAGTCTAATATTTAGTAAGTAGATATAGATAACAACGCTTTTCCATCAGCGGTTTATTCACTTCATCTTAACTGGGTTTAGTTTTAACAAGAAAAATATTTTACAATTCTACCCTGTTTCAAGCACTACAAACTCAAAGAATCAACCACACTGCCGCAAGACATCATTGCCGAGCCAAAATATGGATTCATAATTTTCGATTCGGAACTAATCCAGTCCGCTCCTTCACCGTCAAAGGCCATTGGACAATGTTCTACATACAGCTTTCTATTAGAACCAAAAGCTTGTAATGTTTCTATCATTGCATCAGACATAAACTGGAACTGATGGCGTTGTTTTTTTACATCGGACAACTCACTTAACTTTTTAGAATGAGCATCCATTTTTCTCAATTTATTCATCCAATACATGTGTGCTTCTCCTTTGAGCAATTTCATATCTACTTTAGTCAATTGGTCATTAAAGACTTGCGCAAAATTAGACGCAGCACTGGCATCCGTCTTTACAAATGCTACTTTTAGTTTTAAATAGGCTTGCGCCAAATCCGTCAATTGCTTTTTGAAAGTATCAGAAGCATTCGTATAATCAGGAATCTCTTTTTGCGACTTCGGTGCATCCTTAACCGACACTAAGCGATTCATCATACTAGCCTGATTGTTCAGTTGAGCCGAAGCATCAATTACAAAGGCTCCTTTCGCAACCACTTCTTCTCCTGCCAATAACCCGCTCTTAATCAGATAGTTATTACCGACTACATCTCCCAAAACGACTTCTCTAAACTCAAATGAAGGTACATCGACATCAGGGATTTTTACATAAACCACAGAACGCTCGCCTGTCCATAAAACCGCTGTTTTCGGTACAGTCAATTCCATTTTTTCTCCTTTA
>CAYRVZ010000456.1:0-1564 GCA_964427815.1 uncultured Saprospiraceae bacterium
TTTAAAATAAAAGCCCCTCGTATATTTAACCTAGAGGGCAAAATACAACCCCTCCCCCAGCCCATTAACAGTCCTGCTAATGACCTTTATTATTTTGCTAGCAAGGATGGTAAAAAGGGCTACTTAGCTTCTAATCGAACAGGTGCGCAATTCATTGACAAAAAAAATAAACGATGTTGTAACGACCTTTATGAATGGACATACACACAACTCATCAACGTGCCCAAGCAAAAAACAGATAGCTTACTTGTGGTAACAAAACCCAAGGACACCACCCTTGTGGTAACGATTCCAACAAAACCGAAAGTGCAAAAATTTAAACCTATTCCTTTTGATACAATTGTACAGACCCACAACCTAAAACCAACGCAACCTAAAACTACACCTCCTAAAACCAAAATTAACTTTACGAAAGTAACCCCGAAGCAACCAGAAGCACCAAAATCAAAACCCAGTACAATGGGTTCTATGTTGCCCATCAAATTATTTTTTGAGAATGACCAACCCGACAATAGAACAACGGCAACCACTACCCAAAAAACATACCTAGACACCTATCGACCTTACCTAAAAAGACGGTTAGCTTATGTTACCTCTTACTGTAAACCTTTGTCTGGTTTCGAGCAAGAAGAGGCTGCCCTTGCTCTAACCGATTTCTTCCATTACGAAGTCAAACTAGGGGGAATTTCCCTCATTACTATTTCTGAACGGATAAAATCTAAACTCCAAAGTGGTGCAGGTATCCAAATAGTCTTGAAAGGATATACTAGCCCTCGGGCCAAATCTCATTACAATGATTTTTTGGCCGCAAGGCGTATATCTAGTGTTAAAAATCACTTTCTCACCTTCGACAATGGTGCGCTAAAGCCATTTATCTCTTCTGGAAAACTAAGCTTTAAAGAACAACCATTGGGTGAAACTAAAGCCCCAGCACACATCGAAGACCGACTACAAAATAGAAGGCTTTCCATCTATTCTGTAGAGGCTGCAAGAGAAAGAAGAGTCGAAATAATAGATATTATTGAAAATAATTAAGTAACTTGTGGACGTAATTCAGACTTGAAGTGTCTTAATGGAGAAGAAACATCCATGAGAAATCTGCTTTTCAAACTTAAATAAAGTTATTATGAACAAAAGACTTACGCTTATTGCAATGCTACGTGGCTTTTTCATTCGCAGCATACAGCCAAACGGCTACTGGAAATTTTAAACTAATAACCCAAGAAGAAGTCAATACTTTTCTGGCAGAATATCCAAATGTAATAAAGGTTGACGGGTACTTACACATCGGAGTCATAAATACGGCAAGCAATGAAACTTCTGATATTACTGATTTATCTTGCTTTAGTCATTTAACGGAAGTAACGAAAGAGCTGACTATTGCAAAAATTCCAGCGCTTGAAAATTTAGACTTTCTAACTAATTTGACAACTGTAAATGGCCTTTTTATTGATGATAATGACAACCTAAACAGTATTTCAGGACTAGGCAACGTATTGACCAATACAGCAGATTTAGCCATTTGTATGAATTAAAAATTGACTGATTTTACGGGTATTCAGCA
>CAYRVZ010000457.1:0-1548 GCA_964427815.1 uncultured Saprospiraceae bacterium
TTTGCCATTCATGAAACAATCCGATCGCTATCAAATCCAGAAAACGAATGGTCTAACAGATGAGCAAATCTTTGAATCATTTCTTAATAAAGAACATATGCGTGTTTTTACTTGGAAAGGGCTGCGAGACACGATGATGACACCCAAAGATTCCGTCGCACATTATTTGTCTTTTTTAAATGCGGGCCTTTTGGCATTAGATGTCAAAACGGGAGCAGTCAAAGCTTGGGTAGGAGGGGTAGATTTTCACCATTTTAAATACGATCACGTTAAAGCTAAAAGGCAAGTAGGGTCGACTTTTAAACCTTTTGTGTATGCAGCCGCCTTACGGGCCGGTCGCCATCCGTGCGAATTTATTTCCAACGATTCGTTGAGTATTCGGGACGAAGATAAATACTGGACTCCAAATAATGCCGAAGGTCACTATGGCGGATATTACTCCATGAGTGGGGCGTTGGCGCATTCCGTCAATGTCGCGGCTGTACGGATGGTGATGGAGGCGGGTATTGCTCCTGTTATTTCGCTTGCGCAAACGAATGGGTTCAAAAGTGTTATTCCTAAGGTTCCTTCCATTGCCTTGGGTTCAATGAACGGTTCTTTGGAAGAAATGGTCACTATGTACACCACGATGGCAGGACGTGGACAAGTTAAAGAGCCTTTCTATTTGACTCGCATCGAAACAGCAGATGGCGAAGAAATTGTTCAGTTTTCACAAAAAAAGAATTTTGCGCAAGGACTTCAGTATAGTACGGCAGCCATGTTAACGAATATGCTCGAAATGGCAGTGGATAGCGGTACGGCTAGAAGACTTTATACGCGCTATCATTTGCCGAAAGGTATTGCTGGAAAAACAGGGACAACCCAAGGGCAATCTGATGGGTGGTTTATTGGTTATACACCTGGACTAGCCATGGGTGTTTGGGTCGGGGGAGAAATACCTTCCGTTCGTTTTCGGTCTTTGTCTTTGGGGCAAGGAGCAAATACAGCCCTGCCTATTTGGGGTATAACGATGAGCCAAATTGTCAAGAACAAGCGACTGAAAAAATACCATCCACGTGCTTTTCCCCGCTTGTCAGATTCGCTTGCGCAAATGTTAGATTGCCCGGCTTTCGTAGAATCATTAATTATTGAAGAACCTGAAATTGAAATCAATCGGGATGATGAAGGTATCCTGGACAAAGTACTTCGTGAACATCGAGAACGAGTCAAAAAAAGAAAAGCCAAGAAAAAGAAACGAAAAAAGAAATCGAAGAAAAAGAAACCGAAATGGTGGGAGCGAGTTTTTGGAAAACATTAAACGAACCGTCTGTGCCATAAAATTTGATTCTTCAATATTGGAGTTCTTTAAAATACAAAGTAAAATCAATTCGCATGCTGGTATTTAAAAGCAGGCTCTTTTATAGTTTAGTCAATACGTCAGTGCCTATGATTGTGTCATTTCTTCAATGACTTTTATTGAAAAGGTTACTCAAAATTTTTAGTGGTAAAAAAGTATTTAATTTTTAGTGCAAGCAACCTTAAACTAAAATAGCCCTCCTTTATAAAAAA
>CAYRVZ010000458.1:0-1544 GCA_964427815.1 uncultured Saprospiraceae bacterium
ATAGAATATCGCCATATATGCTGCTTGTCATACTGACTCAGCATCGTCTTTACAAACTGTGCTCCTACACCTGCCTTGGCGTAGCCAGATAGTAGAAGAAGAATTCGGGGATTGTTATTTTGTTTAGTCAGTTCGTATATTTAGTTTGACCCATTGGCTCAACCAAATTTATTTGGTTATTACTCTTGATGTAATCAAAACAATAGGTAGGTCTTATGTTAGTGGGGATCGGTTTCTTCTTTTTTCTTTCACCCAAATAAATTTGGGTTAGCCATTGGGCTTATATATTGTACTTTGCTATACACTTTTAATATTTTTTTAATCTGTTGGTGTTGTTCAAATTCTTGATATACATATTTATGTCCAGCTATGCCCATATTTTGAGCTAAATCCTTATTTGATAAAATTTTCATAATTTTGGCTGCAAAATCATTTTCATCATTACACTTAGCAAAAAGACCTGTAACACCGTCTTTCACTTGTTCTTCCATCGGACTAATATCTGAAACGACCACTGGTTTTTTCATTGCACTTGCTTCCACAACGGGTCTTGCAAAATGAGGTACCGTGGCCGGAAAAACCAACAAGTCACAGACCGCAAAAAGTGGTACTATATTAGGATTAAACGGCAGTAGAAGAATCATCTCTTCGAGCTCTTCTTTCTTAATTATTTCGGATGCCCTTCTTTCCAGTCTAGAAACAGGATTGTTAATATCAAATTCAGCATGAGGCATCAAACAAAGAATCGGTTCTGTACTTGAAGTTTTCAAAATAGCCAATGTCTTAAGCAAAGTTAATATCCCCTTATGCTTTTGAATACCTCCTACGTATAGAATTATTCTTTTCTCATTGCTTATACCTAAAGACTTTTTCATATCATGTACATGATTACTATTGCTAAACTTTGCAAAATCAACAAAATTATGCACTATTGTTCCATGTTCTGAATCTCCCACCCATGATTTTTGCTCTGCTTTGGATAAGAAGATTACATGCTTAGCTTTTTTCAACCTATCACTTATAAATCTATATCTTCTCCCCTTATGCTTCGGACCATGCTCTCGTACATGCCAGACAAAAGGAAAATCAATTTCCATCAAAGCAGATGCGGGATTGGACAAAGAAGCAGAATTAAGATGTACAATATCAATATTTTCTTTTTTAATTAATTCTTTTAGTTTTACTTTAGCATTTCTCCACATGGCCCAAGCATTATAGACTCCTCTCCACATGATAGGATTATATCGCTTCCCTTCACTTGCACTATAAGTTAAAAAAATCGGTATCCAAGAGGTGTTAATTGTTTCAAAACCATGAGAATTATATAATTCGTGTAATTTTTTATTCTCATTATTTCTTAGACCTGCTACAGGATTATAACCAGCTTCTCGCAATCCCAGCATTGTGTATAACATACTCAATGGGGCTCCTCCGTTATGGGCACCATGATGTATAAATAAGATTTTTTTCATATTATATTCGTTAACAATTTTAAATTTATTGTAGAACTTAAAAATAGTTTTTCATTTTCTTTGATGCGTTCT
>CAYRVZ010000459.1:0-1543 GCA_964427815.1 uncultured Saprospiraceae bacterium
CTTTAGAGACTTCTTCTTGAAGGGCGTTTTGAACTGGTGCTAATTGGGTTTTATGCGCTAATCCAGCATTATTTTTACTGACAGATTGTTCTGCTGAAGCAACTATGCGTTCCTTATTATTTTGAATATTAACCGCGTTATTTTGAATAGATTGGTGTGGTTTATTTATTTTTTTTCTTTCTTCACCAACACTATTTTGCCCATTCGTTGTCCGATGGCTACGGTCATTTATAGTTGTAGTACTTGTAGGACTATGACTATTTGAATCGTTCGTATTGCTTTTATTTTGCGCAAGCGAATGTTGCCTAGAAGCCTTCGTATTTTTAATAGATTGGCTAGTCAGCTGATTGGGTTCTGTTGCTTTTTTATACTGCTCCTCACCCTCAGACACACTTACAACTGCCTGGTTATCAGTATTTTGACTTTCAATTTTTTCTTGTTTTAGCTGCTTATCCGCTATTGGATTCGGTTCATCGGTAGGCAATAACATCCAAATACCAGCCCCGACGAGTACTAAGGCAATTAATCCATACTTAAGGAATCCTCCAAGTCCACCACCTCTCGCAGGAGGCAAAGGAGAAGCAGGAGGCGTATCCAAATCTCCAACAATATCGCTCCATAGTCCATCTACATCAAAATCAGAATTATCCAATTCTTGATTCCCAAACCTTTTTTTGTATTCGTTCTCTATATTTTTCATTTTTGTTGGTTTAAACAGGATTTCGCGTAAGCATTTTGCATCCAGCTTTTGGCACGCGATAGTTTTTTCCTTGATAACGCTTCTGTTATTCCCACTACTAAAGATATCTCTTTGTGGCTATATCCATCGATAACCGACAGGTTAAATACTTCAAAATAACCTGATGGCATTTGTTTTAATAAATTCATCAACTCAGCGTCTGAAAAATCAACAGGATCTGTCGTCGGTGTTTCGTGTATTTCAATAACTAATTCTTCCGTATTTCCTTGAGCCACTCTGTCGTTATAATTGATACTCGTATTAATGACAATCCTAGCTGCCCAGTTTTTTAAAGGGGCCTTATTAGGGTCATAATTTTTAATACTATTGAATAACTTGACAAAACTCTCTTGCAATACATCTTTTGAATAAGAGGTATCTTTTAAGTATCTATTTGCAACAGCACGCAGATAAGGCAATAACAAAAGATACAATTCCTTTTGGGCTACGCGGTTTTGGTTGGCGCATGATTGTATCAATTTATTTTCTATCTGCATATAAAGGAATAGTTAAAAGCAAGGGTACAATTACTGTACCCTTGCTTATTCTTATAACTAACGATACAATGAAAGAGTTGTTTTAGAATTGGTCGCCATCTTCAGCTGTACAACCATTTGCATCTGTAACTGTCACAGATATCGGGCCACTCGTGCCAAGTTCAAATTCCATATAACTGTTCGTTCCTGAGCCCAGTCCACCCCATTGATAAGTGAATGGCATTGTACCTGTGTTAGCGTCAATGACTGCATCGAAACGTATTCCATCATTTAGGCTATCGTTCTTGATAATAACTACTCCAAATCC
>CAYRVZ010000460.1:0-1539 GCA_964427815.1 uncultured Saprospiraceae bacterium
GGTTTGATACGATTTGGTACCATAAGCTTTATAAACATAGAGATGATAAGGGGGTTCATCGCTTTATAGATGCTTTGATAGACTACTTAAAACCGCCCGTTGATAGTACTTTTTTAGATTTGGCTTGCGGCAAAGGGCGACATGCCCGCCACCTTGCGGAAAAAGGCTATATAGTGACAGGCGTTGATTTATCTAGCGAAAGTATCCTTACGGCAAAAAAGAAAGCTATGGAAAACTTAAGCTTTGCAGTGCATGATATGCGTCAATTATATCAAAAAGAGGCGTTCAATTATATTTTTAACCTATTCACGAGTTTTGGCTATTTTGACCGGGAGGAGGATAATGTCGCCGTTTTAAAAAACATGGGACTAGGTTTGGCCGGGGCCTCAGGGCGAATAGTTATTGATTTTTTAAATGCACATACTGTGCGCAAAGGATTCGTGCCTTCGGAAGTCATTAAAGTGGACGGGTTGACTTTTAATATTAAAAGAAAGGTGGATGATAAGTTTGTGACAAAGGATATTGTTGTCGTAGATCAAGGTAGCACATACCAATTTCAAGAACGAGTTCGTTTGTTTGAATTGGCTGATTTTGAACACCTGTTTGCGCAAGCGAATCTCCAAATAGCAGCGGTTTTTGGGGATTATAAATTAAAGCCTTTTGAAGCAGATTCAAAAAGGTTAATTCTCGTAGGACAATTAAATTCTTAAGAGAAATGAAGTATTTTATTATCGCGGGGGAAGCTTCAGGGGACTTACACGCTTCAAATTTTTTGAAGGCACTAAACGTGCAGGATCCAAGCGCTGACTTGCAAGGGTGGGGCGGAGACATGATGCAAGCGGTTGGTGTGGACCTTCGGAAACACTACAAAGAATTGGCTTTTATGGGTTTTGTTGAGGTCGCCAAAAATATCCGGACCATTCTGGGTAATTTTAAAATCTGTAAAGCGGATATATTGGCTTTTAAGCCAGATGTAGTAATTCTAGTCGATTACCCTGGTTTTAATTTGCGAATGGCTAAATGGTTGAAAAAGAAGGGAATAAAAGTTTTTTATTACATTTCTCCACAGATTTGGGCTTGGCATCAATCCCGAGTGCATGCGATTAAAAAGCACGTAGATCGTATGTTTGTGATTCTACCTTTTGAGCAAGATTTTTATGCCAAATATGATATGGAAGTGGATTTTGTTGGACATCCCCTTTTAGAGGTAGTAGAAGGTTATGAACCAGATTTGAATTGGACAGATTCACTTCCACAAAAACCAATAATCGCTTTACTGCCAGGTAGCCGATCCCAAGAAATCCAAACCGTATTACCAGAAATGTTAGCGGTCATTGACCATTTCTCCGACTATCAATTTGTAATAGCTGGCGCACCAAGTCAAACCGACTATTTTTACCAAAAGGTAATGGAACCATCCAAGCTTACGCAAAATATTCCTATCGTTTTTGGAAAGACTTATGATATTTTGGCACAGGCAGAAGCCGCTTTAGTGACTTCGGGTACCGCGACTTTAGAAGCTGCTTTATTTGAAGTGCC
>CAYRVZ010000461.1:0-1531 GCA_964427815.1 uncultured Saprospiraceae bacterium
TAGGCTCCAAAAAAACTGGTTTATCCAATAAGTCGTAGGAAGACAAACGCCCTCCAATAAACAAATGAAACATATCCCCCAAATCATGGCGATAATCCAAGAACAAAGTGTTGGTTTGACCTAGGCTGTTGTCAGACAATGTATCTTGGACAAGTAACGTATGCTTACGGTTATCTATAATTCCGTGTACCTTTTTGTGCTGTGCCCCAAAATTAACTTGCACACCATTCCTCACCCATTGATTATTAAATTGAAAGGATTTATCGAGGATACTATTTCTTTCACTATTGACTACTGCCAATGAGTCCACCGCATTATCCACAAAATCATACGACTTATTAAACCCTGAAAAAGCGTACAGCAAGGAGGAAGAAAAATTGGGTCGCCAATCATGCTTCCAAGAAGCTTGGTACCCAATATTATCTAGTTTCAAATTATCTTGGGATTTATAGCAATCATCAGAAGCGCAGTTCGAAAATTGATACTTCATTCTATCTCCCATTTTTAACGCCGTCACTCCAATTATGTCCTCGTCTGTAGGTTTCCATATTGCTTTCGCAAAAAAATCATAAAAAGTATTGTAAGGTTTATACAAAACTGGATTTTGTAGCGTGTCGCCCAGAGCCACATCTTCTACTACTCGGGTCCCTTGAAAAACTTGATTCAATAAAAGTTGGCTCAAAGCACTTTTTTCAAAGATAGATTTTCGGTAACCCACCGTCAATGCCGCTTTATTTTTGGCGAAAGGCACCTCCCCCGAAATCCCAAATGATAGCAATCCTACTTTTGCTTTAATACCCATCTCTTTGGGTATTTTATTCGTACTTTTGATATCAATAATACTGGCTACTCGTCCTCCTTGCTCCGAACTAAAACCTCCTTTGTTAAATCGAACTTCTTCAATCAAATCATTGTTAAAAGCAGAAACCTTTCCAAAAATATGACCGTAGTGATACAAGGGAATATTATCAAATAAAACCAAATTCTGTCCTGAAGAGCCTCCTCGTACATTTAAGGACGTAGCGGATTCATCTGAACTACTCACCCCTGGTATTTGCTGCAAAGTACCAAAAACATCTTGGGGTTCAATACCTCCTGTACCCATCATCTTATCGGGTCGGATAATTACCACATCAGGATCAATATTAGATATTTTAATGCCAGCATATAGGTTGTAATCTTCCCGGACTATCACTTGAGCCACCTCCATATTAATGGGGTTCAAGAAGATGGTTTTGCAGGGTTGATTAAGAAAGAAAGACAACTTCAGTCGCTTAGTTTCATATCCAATAAAATTTATCTCCAAATAGTCTGTCTCTACCATTGGATACTCGATAGAAAACCGTCCTAACGAGTCAGCGGTTTGTCCAAACGTCGTATTCGCAATGGATATTGAAGCATGCCCTAATGGTAGTCCTTCGTCAGCATCGATAATAAAACCGCAAGCTTTTTGCCTATACTTGTTATAATAATTTGTAGGGACTTGTTTAATGATAATGTCCTCCCCTAATCTATCAAAGCCTAATTTTTC
>CAYRVZ010000462.1:0-254 GCA_964427815.1 uncultured Saprospiraceae bacterium
TAGGCAAATGGATATTCAGAATTTCCAAACATGTCCTTTTTTAACACAAACAAAAGTATGAAAAAAATAACGTTGTTATTAGTATTGGTTACAGCCTTCTTTTTAGGAACATCTTGTAATCAAAAAAACAATTCGTCCAAAAGTAGCAAAACATATCAATACTTCGGAGTTTAAAAATAAGATGGATAATGGTAAATTAACTGCTATTGATGTCAGAGCTCCGAAAGAAAGATTATCTGACAATATATTTCCAG
>CAYRVZ010000462.1:264-1529 GCA_964427815.1 uncultured Saprospiraceae bacterium
GGCACTCATCGTATTAGATAACGACCAATGCAAAACATAACGAGTATGAACGCCTATTATGGCTTTATAACAGGTACAACTATTAATCATAACTGGAAAGATGGAGCTGCCTTTAAAGCGGGTCTTGAAAAACTGGACAAATCGAAATCTTATGGCGTGTACTGTCGTTCTGGAAATCGTTCTGGGAAAGCTATGGCAATGATGAATAAAATGGGATTTAAAGAAGTATATAATTTAGAAGGAGGAATGAAAGGTTGGTTAAAAGCAGGCTACCCTACAGAAGTTATCCCTGCTAAATAATTCTTCATATCTATCAAAGAAAAAAGCAGCCTTGAAAAAGGCTGCTTTTTTTTGCACAACCATCACCGATACATCCCCGAACGAAGGATCTCTTCATTGACCTTATCAGCAACTAAGTACCGAACGGATTTTCCGGTCGGCATTTCCAGACGGTGCTATTCCTTCTTATACACCAAGTCAAAAAACTTAACGCCAAAGGTATCTTGTACAGCCACCTGCGCAGCTACAGTATTCGCAACACTTGAGAAGTCTCTGTCTAAATTATCCACAAAGTCAACAATATAGACAGTATTACGACGATAGACACTATGTCGCAACAATAAGGATTTGTTATCGTCGCTTAAAAAGAAAGCCCGTAGGTCTGTAACATTGATTTTACTTCCATCAATATTAATTGGGTGAGAAACAACAGTATCACTCTTCAAGACATAAGTATTAGGGTCTATATCTGCATAAGTTGCTTCCATTTCTGTGGCGCTTTTCAAAACTAATTTCCTAAGTTCGAAGAAGTTGAGAACTTCATCAGTATGCATGGCATTCTCATCATCAAAACTGGTTTTATATGCATCCGAAACCATTATTTCAGTATAAGTATTATTCTCGCCTACCACATAAAACTTAGTAGCATCATCATAACTGTAGTGATCAATCACAAAACTTAGAGGATAGTCTAATTCATTCTCTTGCAGAACAGGTTTATCTTTACCACATTTGATAAAAAACAAGGTCAAAAAAAGTAAGGAAGCAATTTTTAGATTTTTCATGTTTTTCATGTTTTTTTTGCGAAGATACTCCCTTTTTATTGTTTTACAATCTTTTGGGTATATATATTTCCGTACGAATCTTCAATTTTCAGAAAATACACCCCCATGGATATCGAGAGTTTAATTTGCTTTTGATAATCCAAGCTGTAGCTTCAACTTGAACATTGCCAATAGCCTCAATTGCTAGAAGACATGGCAAAT
>CAYRVZ010000463.1:0-1511 GCA_964427815.1 uncultured Saprospiraceae bacterium
TGATGATGTGGCTACTGCTGGGAAGGGGGTTAGGAGGGGTGGGGGAAAGAATGTAAATCCTAAGCGAAAGCCTAGGCAACCCTCTAAAGATAATCCTAATATTGACCATTCAAAAACGACAAAAAATGCGAATGGCTCAACAACGTATTACGATAAAAACGGAAATAAAGTTACTTACAACAAGGATGGATACCCTGATTTTTCTGAATATTCTGAAGCTGAATTTACTGTAAAAGGAATGGATGGAACAGATAAAGATTTTTCAAAAGTTTATAAAAAGATGAAAGATGAATATGGGTTTAAAACCCAAAAAGAAGCTAAAGAATGGCTATCAAAAGAAGGGCTAACACCTCACCACCATACTGATGGAAAAACAATATTATTAATTGATAAATCGATACATGACAAGTTTCCGCATACAGGTGGAGCATCTATTTTACGAGGCAATTAGAAAATGGATACAAAAAAACAATTTACTGAAATATTAGAAACATTAGGAGGAACAAAACCTAATGTTAGTGCTAGCGTAGACAGAGATTTATCGAACGTAGATGTCATCAATAAAAATATTACATTGATTGAAAATAGTCTTAACTCTCAAATTCCGAAAGACTATCTAAACTTTATAAAAGAAGTAGGAGCAATAACATTCAATGAGCCTGTTAAAAGCAATAGTTTAGAAAAAATACCAGTAGCAAATAATGAAAATCAGATTGGCGTTGATAATTTTTTTGATTTGTTCGAGGATAAAGCATCAATTCTGTATGTATTAAGTTCATTTAAAGGTAATATTCCTAATCATGTATTGCCGATATGCGAGGGAGAAGCAGGTGATTTGATTGTGATAGATATATCCAAGTCTAATTACGGAAAAGTATATTATTGGCATCATGAGCATGAGAATGGAACAGAAGGTTTGTATTTAATGGCTAATGATTTTAAACAATTTATAGCGAATCTTTTTAAAACTTTCGAAGATGATGATGCTACTACTGATGATAGTGTTGTTGTTACCAAGGTTTCAAATAAGTTTTTGGATAGATTAAAAAAATCTGGAAAGATTTAACCCGTAAGCCGGATGCGTAGGTTGGATAAGCGGTAGCGCAATCCGACATATTTTGGCGGCGATAAGATTCTGTATTCTCTCCTAGAAACTCGAAAGGAGCTTTTATCAAAAAACTACTTTTTATATTATTGATAACTCGTAAGGCGGAACCGTAAGTTGGATGAGCGAAGCGTTATCCGACATTTTCTTTGTTGTTGGCGATGACTGGCGGAATCCGTTAAGAAGAATGGGGGCTGGTCTTGCAATCAAGCATTTTCAGCGAGATAGGTTGGGGTGACGAAAGAAACCCCAACTCTTTTATTCCCCAACCCCAAAGCCGGATAAGCAACCCGTAACACGTAACCCGTAACCGTAAGCTGGATGTAACCCGTAACACGTAAGCCGTAACCGTAAGTTGGATGAGCGAAGCGTTATCCGGCAATATATTAAGATAAATCTTCTGCTG
>CAYRVZ010000464.1:0-1500 GCA_964427815.1 uncultured Saprospiraceae bacterium
TACCATTGCCATTCTTCTCCTATACGAAAAGTGTCACTTTGTACTATTTGTTTGTGGGTATCTAGTAAATCTAACCGAATGAAATAGTGTCTTTCTGGGTCGCCAGTAGGGACTTTATGTCCTGCAAATTTATTGGTTAACCGTAACCCTAAAGTTATTTTATTTTTGTCTGAATGCTTAGGTTTAATTATTTGATAGGTTAAACTTTCTAGCCTTTTAGGATGGTGGCTACTAGACTTTGGAATACCAGAAGCTGGAAAATAGTGGCTATGGCCCTTTCGGGAAATAGCGCCCACGACACTCGGCCTTTCTATCGTTGGCATATGACAACTAATACAATTTTTACCCTGTTTTGAAAAGGGGCCAGCTCTCCATTCTTGACCCGTTTCAAACGAGCATATTAGGTTGTCAGACAGCTTTTCTTGTGCATCATGACAGCTGATACATAATTTTTCCGAAAGGTAATCTGCATCTACTTTGACCAAATGAGCTGGATTGATGTCCTCATGACTTCCGATGATGGTATTGTTATTCATGTGGCAGGCAACACAAGTGATTCCTTCTTGTTGGAGACTTGCGTCAAAATGTGGGTTGTCCTTTTCTACGGGACGGTAGTAATCACCGTCATATAGCCCCGTAGTTATTTTACGTTGTTGATTCTGTACAGGAAGATGGCAGTTTTTGCACACAAATAAATCCTTATTTTTTTTGAGCTCCGCTTGGTATTGTACGTCTGTCCAAGCATGAGCATGGGTCGATTCTTTCCATTCTTTATATATTTCCGTGTGACAAATTCCACATGATTTTGCATTTAAGGAAGGTATTCCATCTGGTACTTGCTGGTTTGGAATGATGGTATCCCATGAATGTGTCAATGGCAAAATAGTAGGCTGATGAAATATACCTTTTTTGCTTATCCAAAAGCTGATTCCAAGGGTCAAAAGGATTATCATTCCTATTATGTAATATTTGCGATCTTTGATAAGTTGTTCAATTTTGGATGCAAAGATAGTCTTTCAAATGGGATTCGTTTGTATGGTTTATCACGGTCTATTTGTTTTTATGTTGGTTATGTCTAGGTACGATAGTTTTGGATGCGAAGCTTGGCAACAGCCGATTAGAGGTATCGTATATACTCCACGGTAACTGAAGAATAAATATTTAAAATATATATAATTATTGTATGTGAGGTGAAAAATGTGTAATTTTGTAAGTCGGAAGTGTAAGGGACTTACTTAAAAAGTTTAGAAGCTTATATGAGTGTTTGGCGTAATATTTGCTAGATATATTTCGAGGAATCCCCCTTTTTAACAGTAAAAGACAGAAATCCATGCATAAAATTCTACTTGTAGATGATGAAGCGGCCATTAGACAGTCACTTAGAGAGATATTAGAATACGAGAATTACAAGATTGATGAGGCAAGAGATGGACTTGAATGTACTGTGAAACTCAAGAAAAGTACGTATGACGTAGTTTTGTTGGACGTAAAAATGCCGAA